>JALZVB010000384.1 GCA_023300835.1 Saprospiraceae bacterium
AACCAAATTGGAAAAGCTTAAAACAGGTAGAAAAGTAACGTTCTTCTATGGAGGTAGGACTAAACAAGAGTTGTTCTACATAGAAGAATTCAGACAAATAGAAAAGCAATTCCCTAATTTCAGGTTTGTTGTAGCCCTAGATAATCCGTTACCAGAAGATAACTGGGAACTCAAGGCACACATAGATGACCCTGCAGGAGATGGATTCAAAGGTTATGTACACCAAGTTGTTATAGATGAATATCTAAGCAAACATGAGGCACCAGAAGAAGTAGAATTATACTTCTGTGGTCCACCTATCATGAACAAGTGTATACTAGAAATGGCAGACAACTGGGGTATACCACCAGAGCAAGTTGCCTTTGATGATTTTGGAGGATAACATAAACCAAAATAGATTTTGCAAGCCATTCAGTTAATTCTGAATGGCTTTTTTTTTGTTCACCTTAGAATAGATGTGATCTATATGTCACATTATAGATGCAAATGCCCCATGTAGGGGGATTGTAGGTTCACTGGAGCTACGCTGTAGTAGGGTACTAAAAGGGACACAGCTACAATTATCTGTCCTATAGGTACAAACAGTATAACATGAAAAATCTACTTACTATATTAATTTCGCTACTTGCTGCAACAATAATGACAGCAACAACGACACCAGATGCTAAGTTGATAGCTAACGAGGATGTAGAGTTAGTTGCAGTTGATATGGAGGGACATGAGTTGTTTGAGTCAGCTATATACGATACATCAGAGGAGTTAATTGTTCTGAAAACTAAGTCAAAAGTTCAGGTTATCCAGATATTTAATGCTGCAGGGGAGTTAGAATTCCAACTACCTGTGATGTCGAATAAAGTAAGTATATCTAAAGCCATATTCTCTAGAGGAGAAAGTCAATTCAGTTTTGTTATGGATAGCACAGCAGATGTCTATATGACAACTATTACTGTAAGATAAAAAGGGATAGAATTCTAAAGGTAAATAAAGGGACTAGTCATCTCACAAAGTCATAAAAAAAGCTGCTCAATATACTGAGTAGCTTTTTTAGTTTATAGGTAACATGTTTAGCCTAGCGTTGAGCAAAAACCATAAATTGATATTCTAATGACGTGTCGTCACTAGTTATATTCCCAAACCCTGCTTGTGATAATTGATCTTCTAATACATGTAAATATTCTCTTTCGTTATATGGAGGCGCATGAACATAGTCAGGCATTTTCTTAGTCTTATAGTCTACGATTACAACCTGGCCATCAGTTTTGAGAGAAGTCTTTAACTCTTTGAAGTAAGCCACTCTATTATCTATGTAGGCGACTGTATTAACTATTAATATAATATCTGTCTCATTATTATTCAATCTAGAGTTGTCTGGCGTTACGAGCCTTACATCAAGTTTTTTTGCGAGAGCTGGACGCAGAGATGATTTGAAACCATTTAGGATCTTAACCTTGTCCTTATCGATGTCCAAAGCAATGACTTTAGCACTTTTGGGTAATAATCTTAGAGAGAAATAGCCTATTCCTGCTCCTAGATCCGCAACGACCTTATCTTCTAAGTCTCCTAGTTTGGATATAACATCATCAGGTTTTTGCCATAATCGTCTGCCATCTGCTGAAATGGCTTCACCTGTAATTTCTTCACCAGAATCTGCTGGAGAATTCTCTATTATTGTAGATGGGGGAGACACTGAAACTTCAGTAGATTCTTTCTTTTTATCATTGCAGCCGAAACAACACAATACCAAACAACACAGGATAATATTTATACTTCTCATTAAGTGTTAAAATTAACGAAGTAATGTCTGTTAATCTAATTTTCTGATAGACTTTGATGGAATCGTGTAAACTTGGAGTTTTATAATCCCGTTGACCTTGATTCATTGCATAATCTGGAACGTTTAACACAATGTCTTATGTAACTATATTAAGATACTTAAGATAATTAAGTCTAGCTGCTAGGTCATTTTGTATATCAAAATGACTTTGAATAGATTATTCAAATTTTATTTATGAATAACAACTAGAAATGTATCCACCCAACATTACAGATATAATGTTCCCAAAGACATATAAGTTGATTTAAATATAAATTATTATTGTCTAGGGTAAAATAGTTAGTACGAAATTGTATTTTGTAATTGACCAGTTATTTATAATCAATTGAGGTAGTAAAAAAACACCATATGAAACGATTAATTTTAATATTAGTAATAATGTCTTTGTCTAAAATTCAATTCGGACAGATTAGAAATGGTGAATTTGATAATTGGGAGACGATTGATTCTTCAGGACAGCCATACCAGGATCTTGTAGGTTGGGATACGAATAACGAAGGCAATGGATTTGGTTTTGCAGTTACAGCAAGTTTTGAAATTATTGAAAATAATGATGCAGGAGTTGAAATTACAGCTTCTTATTCGGGTTTAGATGGGCTATATAGCGGCATTATTAGTCAGACAATTGACTTTAAAGGATTGGTTGAAATCAACTACCTATCTAAGTGCGATAGCATATATGAAAGAGGGGCCTGCGTCGTGAATATATATGATGCCTCAGATGATATAATTTATACAGACAGTATAATGCAGGTAGAGACTAATTATACAACTAAATCAATCGATGTTAGCCAGTTGTCATTGGATAACTCAGATGTTATTACCGTTGAATTTAGAGCTTTTGGGCAACAAGGTATGTGGGAAGATTTTCAAGCATATTCTGAGTTTAATTTGCTTAGCGTTAATGCTAATTATATTTCAAATAGTCTAGACGAGAATTTGACAATAATTAAAACATACCCAAATCCATTTGATAAAGAAATTGTAATTGAAGTCGAAGACAATAAACTGATTCATTACAAATTGTTTGACTCGCAAGGAACATTAGTTAAGACAGGATTTGACAACACTATTTCGACTATAGATTTGGTTAACGGACATTACGTCTTGGAGGTAATTAACGGATTAGAAGTTTATACTAAGCAATTTATAAAACTATAAATTATATGAGATTAATAGTCAGGCAACATCCAGTTGTTTATAGCATTTTCTTTATACACAACACATGAATAAATATAGAATAGAAAACATCAAAGAGAGACTTTCACATTTTGAATTAAGTCTGGGCATAAGAAAGTTATCCAATCCAAGTATTAATACTGACTAGACATAAGTTGTTTGGTTTAGGTTAAGAAGTATCTCATTTTGTCTAAAGGTCTGAATGGTCGCATTACTGAGATTATCGAAGAAATGACTCTGGTCTAAAAAAATAAAAATGCTCGATTCTATTAATATTGCCAAGTTTAAACTTCCTATTGCAGATAAGATTTCAATTGTCTTATTTGTTTTGTTAATAGGTTTTGGGAATTCAGTATTCAGCCAGAATTCTTTTTATGAGCCTGAAAAGACTCACGTTGAGCTAGGATTTTCTGCAGGTTATGTGATTTTTTCTACAGATGTTCAGATTTCTGCTACTTTTATTAGAAGAGTTTCGGATCACTTTGTGCTAGAATTTAAACCTGTAGTGGGATTCGTTAAGACAGCATTTCTGTTTAATGGTCAATCAAGTTCTAAGTTTACATATTATGGTGGAATGGCAGGAGTGAACTTTGGAAAGAAAAACAACTTTTTAGAATTGACTACAGGAGCTGCTTATGCGACTAACCTAAAGCAATATTCACTGGATTCTCATTTTTTGTCACTCTGGACAGTAGGATATAAGCATAAATTTGAATATTTGTCGTTAAGAATAGGTTTGGGTTTTCCGCAAGGGCTTTACATAGGTTTTAACTTTGCGTTGTGATAATGGATAGGATGTTTTAATAGTTTTTAATTTATTATAAGATTGATAAAGTCTCTGAAGAGACATATAGTCTCGCTAATAGAAATTTCTTTTTGGATATTTCCGTTTAGCTCCTTTCACAACTTAGAATTTCATTTTATCTTACACTTATTATGAAGAATGTAATTGTTGTATGTGTTCTATTGTCTTTACTTTCGTGCAATAATGATGTAGATACAGAATTGGATAATAACAACCTATCCGATTACATTACGATAAATAGTGATCTTGAGATTACAGATCTTATTGCTTGTGCTGGTGGAAGAGAAGAAGGATTATTCAATAACGTAGATGAACCAACTTCAGTTTTCTTTTACCCAGTTAATAATGCCAGTGATTTTCGATATTTCGAATCTGATATTTTATCTGATTCTATTGACTATTCAAATTATACGGCTAAGGAGTTAACCAGTGAGCCTGTTTTCAATGGCTACTTATGGCGGTTCAATAATATTCCCTTTGAAGGTGAACGGATGGGTATTGTCACTTACAGAACGTCTGGGAAACTCCATGTATGTAACCCCATACGCTTAAAGACAAATGTCAAACCAACAGAAATAAATGCTGAATTAGGAGAGGTTATTGAATCTGGTGTAAATCCGATGTTTTCGTGGGAGGATGGAATCGTCGCAGAAAATGATATTTACTTTCAAGTTATTTCGGACAGTGAAGGAAATCTTGTTTCAGGGACATATACGCTAGAAAAGAATTTTACTTTCTATGACTTAAGCAATGTTGTATTGAACATCACAGATACGCTGGTCACGCCAGTGTTGAATCCTGGAGAGAATTATACATTCACTATGATGGGAGTAAGTGAAGACAATTGGGTTAACTTATTTATTGAAAAAGCATTCAGTGCTAATTAATATTTTGATGACTCTGTTGTTAATTATTAAAGATGTATTCTAGTCAAAAGTTGTGTCAGTAAAGTATCAGCCATAATTATAAATGTCTCTAATAATCTGATCTAGTTTCGATCTCACGTCTCTCCCTTTATCAGAGAACCCGTTCACGATAAGACAGAAACTTAAAGTCTTACCAGATTTGGTTTCAACATAGCCCGTGTAAGATTGTACTGCTGACATGCTACCGCTTTTGACCCAGACTTTTCCTTTGGCTGGACTTCCTTTGAGTAACCCCTTTACAGTCCCTTCTATTCCGCCTCTTGGTAATCTCTTTTTAAGTTGGTCTATATCTATGTCCTTACTTATGCCGGCTAGGAAACCAGCTAGAGATTTACTTGAAATAAGATTCCTTGCAGAGAGCCCACTGCCGTCATGGAATTGCAAGTCATTGGTTTTTAGTTTGTATTTTCTTATTAATTTTTTAACAGCAGCTATCCCATTTTGGCCGCTGCCTTGACCTCTTTTTTTGAGACCTATCATTTTCAAAATAGACTCAGTATATAGATTGTTACTTTCTAGATTAGCTCGTCTTACAATATCTGTAAGGGTAGGAGAGAATAAAGTATCGAGGGTCTTATACTTTAGTTTCCGCGGTCTGAATATGGTTTCAATATCTTTAGATTGTATGTTTATTTTTTTTAATTTTTTCTGAAGATGTTGTCCAAAAAATAATGGCGGATCTGGGATCGAACCTTTTATTTTAAATAAACCTTGACCTGCTGGTATCGTTCCGACAATTCTCTTGTCAAAGTTATAAGGCCCTCCGAATATGTATGCATTATCTCCTGAGCCTACGCTATCTATCGAGACTTCGTTAGATAGATTCAACCCTGGGACCTTAGGTTCAATTCCTTTTATTTTGGATAGAGCGCCTATCTGTTTTCTATTGCTAAAATATACGGCATATTCGTTTTCGTTAACATTCAAGCCCCATGCACCTGATGCATAATAGTTACCTAGGTCATTCCATTGCCACGATGGAGCGATCGGATAACTGTCATAGATCGACTCATCTACTATGATTTTCCCATTGATACATTTAATGCCTTTTTCTAAGATAGTATTGGCTATATCGGTAAGGACTTCATTGAAGTCCATGTTAGAATTTATACGATCTGATCCTAGAGTAGGGTCACCACCACCGATTATATAGATGTCTCCATCTAGGGTTCCTTCGTCGTTAATTATACCATTGTAGGCAACAATCGTTTTGAACCTAAAGTCTTCTCCCAGATAGTGAAGTCCACCAAAAGTTGTAAATAGCTTTAATGAAGATGCAGGTACAACTACTTTATCTGACCTGTGTTCTGCTACCTCTTTTTGTGTAGCAAGGTCATATACAGAGAAAGAAAGATTGCATGGCGCAAATGTTTTAGAATTGGCAGCCTTGTTAATCTTAGTCTGGAGAACGGACTGTGCATTTAGCAATGTACACGTCGTCGAGAATAATATTACTAGTAACCTAAGTAGAAATTGTTTCATAACCTATATGGAAAAGTGCATCTCCGTGATTCACGACGGAGGCATTGTTGTGTCCGATAATATAACCGTCTTTGGGTGCGACAACAGTCACAGATATTTTACCATTTATATCATTAATAGTACCTAGTTTATCTCCTTTACTGACCTTATTTCCCGACTTGATAGTCCACAGAAATATACCAGCATTAGAAGCTCTTACCCAGGTTGTTTTTTTTATAACAATGGTGTTACTAGTCGTTTGTAAGTTTTTAGGAATTTTAAGGTGACCGAGGTGTCCTAGACAACGCATAAGACCTTCATACCCAATAAGAATTGAGTTCCTATTTATCCTAATAGACTCACCACCTTCATATATAAGTGAAGGGATTTTCATGTCCTTAGTAATCTTTCTTAATGATTTTGGAATGACCCCACTTTCTACTGTATATGGGGCACAGAAAACCTTTGCCAATTTAGCCGAGTCCTCATCTGACTTAGTATACCTGACTTGCGGAAAATTATATCTAGAGTCACCACCTGTATGGAAGTCAAACATATAATTAACATTAGGCAAAATATTTTTGGTCAGTACTCTAGCAATACGGGAAGCTAGTGAACCTATCTTAGTGCCAGGAAAACTTCTGTTAACGTCCCTGCCACCGGGAACTTCTCGTTCTGCATTATTGAAACCATATATATTGAGTAAGGGAATTACAATAAGGCTTCCCTTCTGTAATGAGCCTATCACATCTGTGGATAGAAATCGTCTTACAATTTCGATTCCATTTACTTCATCTCCATGGATACCAGCTAATATCAGAGTTGATGGGCCTGCTTTCTTACTTCTGAAAACATGTGCATCTACAGTTATTTTAATATTTGACGGAAGTCTACCTACATCAAGTTGGACAATACCATTCTCTCCTCTACTAAAAGATTGCATGTCGATAACCATGATATCCTCCTTCACTTTATTCTTGGCCTTACCCATCATCTTCTTACTTCTACTTTTTGTTTGCATTCTCTGTAATAAAATTAATTATTTGTCCAGCGATATCTACCTGAGTTGTTGTTTCTATACCCTCTAGTCCAGGAGAAGCATTTACCTCTAAAATTAATGGACCTCTATTAGATCTCAGCATATCTACACCGGCCACTTTCAAGCCGAGAATTTCTACAGCCTTGAGAGCTACTTTACTTTCTTCCTCGGTTACTGTTTCTACAATAGAGCTGCCGCCCCTATGTAAGTTAGATCTGAATTCACCTTTTTTGGCTTGTCGTTTCATAGAACCTACGATTTTACCATTTACTACAAGAATTCTTACATCTGCACCTTTGGCCTCTTTGATGAATTCTTGCATCATAGACTTCTGCTTGGTATTATTGAAGGCTTCTAGAATTGAGCCAGCTTGATTTTTGTTTTCAGCAAGTACAACACCTATACCATGTGTTCCATTTATCAATTTGATTACAATCCCATCACTATTGAAACTATCGAGTAAGTTAGGATATTCATATACGTTATTGGATACGATCGTTCTCGGTACCTTAAGCCCATTGGCGGCCAGTAATTGGGCACAACTGAGCTTATCTCTTGCCATAAGTAAGGCATTGGAGCTCAGCGTTGTAAATATGCCTATTTGTTCAAACTGTCTTATCACTGCGGCACCATAAGTCGTATGTGAGGCGCCTATTCTAGGGATGATGGCATCTATATCCGTAAGGACTTTGCCATTATAAGAGATAGATAGTTTACCATCCTCGATAATAAGATCAGAATGTAAGTAATCTATGACTCTTACAAAGTGATGCGCTACACGACCGGCACGAGCCAAACTCTGTGTACTGTAAAGCGATGGATTTCTAGAGAGAATTGCAATATTCATCTGTTCTAGTTGTTTATTATTGTCTTGTACTTTTCTAATACTGTAACATTCTTTTGACGTAAAAAAGTCTAAATAAGGTCTATCTTCAATACATACAAGGGTTATACCAGATGTTAAATAATCATAAAAATATTCCAATTCATGTCAATAATAGTTAAAAATGACGCCAAGACTATAAGAGGATGGGCATTTTATGATTGGGCTAACTCTGCATATGCCCTTGTAATATCCACGGCTGTCTTCCCGCCTTACTTCTCATCTTTATCACCAGAAACGCTTACGATTTTTGGAAATCCGATCAATAGTGATTCCGTGTACTCATTTGGTGTTTCGTTATCTTTTATAATTCTAGCATTTTTAGTTCCTCTATTATCAGGAGTAGCAGATGCTTCAGGTAGAAGAATGACTTTTCTTAAAATATTCACGATTATAGGCTCATTAGCTTGTATGTCGCTGTTTTTCTTTGCTAGTGCAGATTCTTCACTTTTCGGGATTACCAGTTTTATTATTGGGACTATAGGTTTTGGGGCAGGAATAGCCTTCTACAATGCTTATCTGCCAGAGATAGTGACTGAGGATAAATATGATAAGGTAAGTGCTACAGGTTTTGCATATGGGTATATAGGCAGTGTCATTCTGTTGATTGTCATACTACTTATTATTACATATAAGGATTTATTGGGTATTTCTTCTGAGACATTACCTGTACGAATAGGATTCTTACTAGTAGGCGTATGGTGGTATGGGTTTGCAACAATAACGTTCAAGGCACTACCTAATGACTCCAAAACTAAAATTGAAAAAAAGTATTTCGGATTAGGTCTGATAGAAGTGAGAGATGTGTTCTATAAACTTCTTAAGGATTCCAACGCTGTCAAGTTTCTCGCTTCATATTTTTGTTATATAGCAGGTGTAAATGTTGTCATCTATTTGGCATCAGTTTTTGCGCAACAAGAACTGGGGTTTGAGCAGAGTCGTCTGATTGTATTGGTTTTGTTACTGCAATTTTTAGCTATGATAGGTGCATTTTTGTTTGCCTATATTTCTAAGTTCTTAGGCAATAAAAACAGCCTGTTTATACAATTGGTTATTTGGGTTGGGATCTGTATCGCTACTTATTATTTAGTGGAAGAGAATCATTTCTTTATTGTTTCAGCTTTTGTAGGTTTGGTATTTGGAGGGATACAATCTCTTAGTCGCTCGACGTATACTAAGTTACTTGACAAGGATGAATCTGCTGTTACATCCTATTTTAGTCTGTATGATGTATTAACCAAACTAGCTGTTTTTGCAGGAACCCTTGTTTTCGGACTTGTTAATCAACTGACGGGTAACATGAGGTATTCCATATTGGCAATCACCATATTCTTTGTTGTGGGCTTGTTGTTGCTGTTAAGTGTTAAGATTGATAAACCTCGTGCGGTGTAGTACTACTGTCTCAAATGTACAGATGAAAATAAACTTTTAATGTATAATTGACATCGTGAGATCTGAAATAAATAGGACGACTAAACTTACATTATTTTTCATGAAAACATATAATCATGTAGCTCAACTGTAGTGTAACTCATGATTAGCTGTAGTAGAGGACATCTAGTGGAGTAGGGAACTTATGTTGTCTTATAGATACCAAAAGAAAACAACATGAAAACTTTACTTACAATAATCATAACAATCGTAACGATAACAATCTCTTTAGCAACAACTAAGCCTGTGATGCCTGCTCCAGCAAAATTAATTGCAACAACAACAGTAGAAATTGTAGCTGTAAGTATAGAAGGACATGCACTGTTCCAATCAGCTAATTACAACATTACAGAAGAAAATATTGAGTTTACAACAGTTACGGATGTAGACCTAATACAGATATTCAACGCAGAAGGAAACTTAGAGTTTCAATTGCCAGTGATGTCTAATCAAGTTAGTATCTCTAAGGCATTATTCTCTCAAGGAGAAAGTAAGTTAGGATTTATCATGGCTGGAAAACCAGAGGTTTTCATGACAACAGTAAATATTAAATAAATAAAATCATCAAAGTATTTATAAAGAGGTTTAATCATTTCCCATAAGTAAATCAAAAAAAGCAACTCAGTTATGGGTTGCTTTTTTATTTACACTAAGATATAGTATATAGATACTAATGAATGCTATGGTGATTGTGGCTTATATTTCAAAACTTGCATCTATCGTTCTCCCAGACAGAATTAACTGACTATCTCTACTAGTTTATTAATAATAAAAAACAATTACTGTTTGTCAATGAATAAAGGCAGACAACTGTCACACTATTAATATCTACCGCATTTATAAAATATAGAGTATAACTCACATTTCCATAAAATCTTATATATTCTTATATTGTAACATCTATCCAGTGATGCAATTGCAAGGCTCTTAACTCTAAAGCCTTATAACGCAACAACTTCCACTCCATTTTATTTATCTACAACATATAATTAACGCTTTAAAAACTAGCCTTATGTTCAGGTATGCTTCTGTATTAGTATTGACACTATTCGTTTTTCACTTAAATTCTATTTCTTTATTTTCTCATAACACTATTGATTATGACTCGTTATCTGGGCCGACTACTAGCGAAGTCTCATTCACCATGTGTGAGGGTAATATATTCGATTTTAATGGAGAGGAATATTTTGCTGCCGGAGTATATACACAGTTATTAGTCAATAGTACGGGTTGTGATTCTACGCTTGATCTTACAGTAACACCTTCTCTTAACGACACAGTTTTTGTATCTATCTGCGAAGGAGAAACATTCAATGGCTATACTGAATCAGGTGTATATACTGATATTCTTATTAACCCTGCTGGCTGCGATTCTATAGTTATCACTAGCCTCCATGTGTTTGAAAAATCTGCTGATACAGTTACCTCTCTGATTTTTTGTGAAGGAGATCCATTAATTCCTTCACCTGGAACAATCATTCACAAAGATTCCAATGGGTGCGATTCAATAGAAATTATTATCATAACTATTATTTTCTCATCATCCAATACCGTCT
This sequence comes from Saprospiraceae bacterium, assembly GCA_023300835.1. Taxonomy (GTDB): domain Bacteria; phylum Bacteroidota; class Bacteroidia; order Chitinophagales; family Saprospiraceae; genus RFSX01. The sequence continues at coordinate 11,115 of JALZVB010000384.1, forward strand.
TCAATGTATCTATCTGCGCTGGAGAAATGTTTAATGGTCATTATGAATCAGGTGTATACACTGATTCTCTGACTAATAGCGCAGGCTGTGACTCTATAGTTACTACTAACCTGGTTGTGTTTGAAAAAACAGCAGATATAGTTACAAACCAGACTGTCTGTGAAGGAGATCCTAATATCCCTGCAGGTGGTCTATTTACAACCACTTATATTGATCTAAATGGTTGTGAGGCCTTAGAAACTCTTATCTACACTATTACTCCCCGACCTAGATTATTCATAAATGAATCTATCTGTAGAGGTGACACCACTATCAATGGATATTATGAAGAAGGTGTTTTTGAAACTATACTTAATCCTGCAAATCCTTGCGACACTATACTAACAATTGAAGTTGCTTTCTTGCCAGAATCAGATTGCGTTTCTTCTAATGCAGAATTGTTGACTGACAATAACATTAAAGTTTTCCCTAATCCAATAGTAGATGTCTGCACTATAGAATCAAAACGTCCTATAGAGAAATTAGTGATTTATGATTCAAATGGAAAGAAAGTACATGAAGTTAATAACATGACAAATAATCACATCAGTACTTCATTTTTGGACCAAGGGATTTACATTTTTCATATTCTGAGTAACCAGCAGGCAAGTACATTTAAGATGGTTAAGATGTAAGGTTTACATAGAATATTTGCTATAAATAAGAGTGGCTAGCTTCAATGAAAGCTGCCACCCTTATTTATTTACCAGTATTTTCTTATTGAAACCAACTCACTTGAATCCCTCCAAGTATTCTTCTAGAGGTACCATATCCATATTAGCTCTGCGTACAACTACGCTATCCATATTGTCTACGATATAAAGCTTGTTACCTCTTATTTGCGTTCCATATTTCTGTGGTTTATTGTCATCCATAAGCATCCTATCTTCCAGCAGTGCAAGTTGCTGATTAGATATAATACCTGCAGTATATGCTTTCTCGATATAACTATAATATACACTTCTAGAATATGGGTCTGAATGTTGGATTGTAAGAAAAATAGCTCTCCCATGAATCTCTTCTAAATCATCAAAAAGATTATCATCACATTCCTCATACAGACTAACTAAAATTTCAAGGTTACGCCTATCTACCTTTGGGTCGATCCCTTCAAATCCATCCAATCTATTATCTAGATCTCGCTTGAGGATACTGAGTAGAATATCTTTTTTCTTAACACAATCTACAGTTACAAGTCTTACATTTTTTGTTTGGATCTCTTCAGCGCTTTTCACTGCAACATTGTTAACCGTATCAAAGAAAGCCTTGTCCTCTTCTGTAGCTATTCTGACGACGATCTTTTTTAGCTCATTCTCAGAGTTAACATAGAAATCTGTTTTAATATCTCTCGGTAAATGCGTCAAATAGAAAGAATCAATATTAATCTTATGACCTAAAGAATCATAATAATCCATGTCTTCACTTCCTTTAAATGTGCCAGCTTCTACTTGGCTCAGAACTTCTGCGTTAGTTAATTTTCTAAACTTATTTTCTGCTGATGGTTTGCAACAAATAAAAGATAAAATGAATGCATAGAATATTAAGTTGTTTTTGATCTTGTAAGTCATTCTGTTCTAGATTAATGATTATCTAATTGATTAATTGTGTTTAAAAAGTACAAAAACCTACTATGACATGTCGCATCTAGCGCTTTATAATTGAGAAAATGATCTAACTTACATTGTATATATGAATCAGTACGTTCATTACCTACAAATGACCATTATACTGGGCTTTTGTATGTAAATTGAGGTAGAATGACCATTATAGTGGTCATTATGTATGCAAACAACTTTTAATAATAAAAATGACCATTATATTGTGCATTACATGGCATTTTGATGTATATTGACCAATATAATGGTCAACATATGTTTGAAAACATAGAAGTAAAAGATGTAAAGAAAGAGATAGGTGAATTGGTGAAAGTCATCAGGAAACAGCGGAAGATATCTCAGAACGATTTAGCTCAATCACTGGATGTGTCCAGAACAACTATTCAGAACTTAGAACAGGGTAAAAACTTTACAGTGGACACTATCTTGAAAGTGCTAAAGGAAGTAGGTCTTCTAGATCAGCTGAGTAATGAAATAGCGCAAGTAAAGACTCAAGTTGTCAACTCTAAATCTCTCTATTGATGGCTAGTAATAATATCATTAACGTAAATCTATTTGGTGAAGAAATCGGTAGAATTGGGCTCAATGAACATGAGAAGAGATCATCGTTTCAATACAACCCAACGTTTCTAGAACGTACTGACTTACGTAATATCTTTCCAGAAACAGGTATTATAAAAAGAACACCACATGTTCAATTATTTAGTCAGTTTGATAACGATACATTTAAGGGGATACCACCACAATTTGCTGACTCGTTACCAGATATGTTTGGGTCAATAATATTCAAAGCGTGGCTAGAGAATAAAGCGGAACATAATATAACGGTACTAGAGCAATTGGCGTATGTCGCCAATCGAGGTATGGGAGCTATCACATACAGCCCCAGTATAAAACTTCCTAAGAACGCTACTATAGATTTAGATGATATCATAGGTGTTATAAAAGAGGTGATGGATTTAAAAAAATCCAAAGAAGAAAAAATACTAGACAGTAAATCGCTAATAAATATTTTTAAAATAGGAACATCAGCTGGCGGAGCAAGGCCTAAAATTTTAATATCAGAAAATAAAAAGACTAAGAAAGTAATTCCAGGTGACCTGGAATACTCTGATGATTACAATCATTATTTAGTTAAGCTCGCCATTGATGAACACGTGAAGTATCCTAGAGAAATTGTGGAATATTGTTACTATCTTATCTCAAAAGAATTAGGGATAAATATGATGTCTTCTAAACTGATTGATGACAAGCACTTTGCAACAATGAGATACGATAGACAGAATGGAGAAAAACAACATGTACTCACTGCCACTGGTATCACTGGATGGGATTACACAGATCCAATGAATTCTTCTTATGAGAACCTATTTAAGCTAGGCTCATTTCTCAAAATCTCACATGCCCAGACTGAGGAATTGTTCAAAAGAATGGTATTCAATGTGATCTATAATAACACTGATGATCATATGAAAAATCATTCATTTATATATAACAAAGAAAATGACAACTGGTCACTAGCTCCAGCATACGATGTTACCTATGCGCTGAATCCATTATTGAATTTCAAGAATACCAATCGAGCTCTTTCTATTAATGGAAAGCGCAACAACATTACACTTTCTGACATACTTAAGATAGCGGACGATTTTACAATCAAAAACCCGGAAGGTGTTACAAAAGCCATTCTAGCTAAAAAAGCTAAATTATTAAGCCTATTTAAAGAATATGATGTTTCAAATAAGGTTGCTGAAAGTATAGATGAGACGATTATTAACCTAGTATAATATTCCTTTTCAATTCCTATACCAACGTCAATAAGTATCCCAAAATAGCGCCACCCAATACAATAAAAGCACTGTTAACTTTCTTAAAATAGAAAACAACCACCAAGCTGAGAACAGCAATAAGCGCTGTTTTCCAGTCAACTAAAGTATCCATAGACATTTCTATGAGAACGGCAATGATAACAGCAACAGCCGCTACATTGACAGCATCTAGAAAAGCTGAAATAATAGGATACTTTCTGAGCTTGGGAACCAAAGGATTAAGAATAGCTACAAACACAAACGACGGCAGAAAGATACCCAGTGTTGCTAATACGGCTCCACTAAATCCACCCAATTGCCAGCCAATAAAAGTAGAGGTTGTCAATACAGGACCAGGCGTCAATTGACCTACAGCTACAGCATCTATAAGCTCTAGTCTACTCAATAATCCCGTAGCGACAAGTTCCACATCAAGGAAAGCAAATAACACATAACCACTCCCGTATAGAATACTACCTACCTTGAGAAAAGTCAGAAATATCTTAACCCCATTAGTAGAAAGATCTACTTGTGTCGCTTGTAGAAAGAATAAAGGAACAACACTGCTGAGGTACTTATTAGAATTTCTAACGAGATAGATAAGCAAGCCTATAAAACCGCAAGCAAACAAAGCTGCTATTTCGTTAAAACCCATCAGGCAAGCGCCGACGGTGAGTGCGCCAAGTATTGCCAGTTCTACATTTTTGAGTGCCCGCTTTCCGAGCTTATAAGCCGCAGATAAGATGACAGCAATAACTGCTGGTTTGATACCGTATATCCAAGCTTCTACTTGTGGTAATTCGCCATAATTTTTATACATCCATGCAAAAATCATGGTGATAAGGACAGCTGGAAATATAAAACTGACACCTGCGACAATTAGACCGGGCCAACCTGCTCTTTCGTGACCACAATGCATAGTCATTTCTGTAGAGTTAGGACCAGGAATGAGGTTAGTTGCGCCTATAAGATCAAGGAAATGATCTTCTGTGATCCATTTCCTTTTTCTCACAATCTCATCCTCCATCATAGCAATATGAGCAGCAGGCCCACCAAATGAAATGATACCTAGTTTACTGAATACGCCAGCGATCTCTAATAACTTATGCATAGCACAATATTAATAAAGTACACCTATATTAACACAATCATATGCATAAAAAAAGAGGCTATAATATAAAAATTATAGCCTCTAGTGTTTTTTATTTCAGTTTAGTTATTGCGTAGGAAAAACAAACTCTGGGCTTACGCCTTTGACAAATTCTCTAAAGCTAGTCGCGTCAAATTTTCCCAAATCGGCAAATGTCCATGTCTTTCCTTCATCTGCGGATACCGCATATAATTGAGACCATGCTTCGACATCTTTATCATTGAAACTAAGTCTGAATAGTACGGGAATAACCGTCTGAAGTTGCCCTTCATGCATCAGAAACTCAGGATGATTGCCTACTTCATGAGAAACATATTTGAATCCTTGGTTTAATACAAGTTGGCTTTCTGATCTCAAGTCAGATACGGCAAATTCTTCTCCACCTCCCATTTCTATAATATCAGAATTGGTAAGAAGGATCGCATTTTCATATTTGCCGTTTACTATGGCACTTGCATATTCGTTAGCTGTACTGACAAGTGCCTTAGATTCTGGAACATCAGCGAGATTGATCATGTCGCCTACTTTGTCCTGAGACATCAATGCTACTGTAATCAACAATAAGGATAATGTAAATAGTTTTCTCATTATTTGTTTTGAAAAACGTTAACTAAAGTTAGATTGTTTAGTTGATTCTAGAGGCCTAATTTAGTTTTTACCTTGTCGCTTACATCTGATGATTTGTCAGCATATAGTACAATACCCATACTGTAATCAAAGATGTAGTCAAAGTTGTTTTCAGTTGCCACGTCCTTGATAGCTTTTTCTATCTGCTCTCTCAGTGGTCTCAACAAATCATCGCTTTTACTAGCAATTTTTTGCTGACTTTCTTGTTCAAATCTCATGATCGTACCTTCTTCTTCTTTAAGCTTAGCGGCTTCTTCGTCTAACTTAAGGGGAGAAATTGCGCCTTGTTGCTGCTTTCTATCTAGTTCTTGGTATTTAGTCTGTAAGGCTTTGAGCATATCTTGGCCTTTACGTTGGAGCTGCGCAGTATAAGTCTCGATATTAGCATTAGCTTCCTTTACTGCAGGAATCTGCTGTATTAATTCTTGGGTATTTACATAACCAAAATTTTGAGCTGATAGGCTCATCGACATTATCAATAAACAGCCGATTATTAAAAAGTTTTTCATATTTCTATTTTGTATAAATTGGTTTTCAATTTTTGTTCCTATCTCACACCTAACTCACGTTTAATGGCTTCTGTCTTATCGTATTCCTCATTGGTATAGATTAATCCCGCAGAACCATTTTTATCAAAAATAATGTCATATCCCTTAGTTTTAGAATAAGATTCTATTGCTGAGAATACTTCATCCTGTATAGGACTTATCAGTTCTTGCCTTCTTCTAAAAAGATCACCCTCTGGACCAAATCTTCTTTTCTGTAGATCTCTTACGTCTTTTTCTTTAGATGTAATCTCGTCTTCTCTTTCTCTTTTGATCTCCTCACTCAATAAGACTTGTTCTGATTGGTACTTGTTATACATACCTTTTATTTTATCATATTCTAAAGCTATAGATTGTCTCCATTCTGCAGATACTTTATCTATCTCACTTTGCGCTTTGTTATAGTCAGCTAAGCTTTCCAAAATTGCTGTGACATCTACTACTGCAACGCGTTGTGCATTGACAGATAACGTTAAGGCAAAAATCACTAAAAACGAAGAAATAATCTTATTCATATTGTTTGAATTAGTTGGATAAAAGATAAGCCACAAATAAACAGCAAATTATACTTTTATAATGCTTTTTACAATCATAGAATTACACGAGATAGTGGTTTAACTATAGTTTAACCCCTTGTTTACTTTGGTTTGAACTCGCTTTAAAGACTATTTATTACAAATTTTGATGCAGGTTTTACGAAAAAGGAATTTCACTTAACTTATTTCAACGGCATAATAACAACCGCCCAATCAATATCATCAGATCTGTATTCTTTAATAATCTCAAAGCCTACTTTGGCATGTGCTCTCATAGATCGCGTATTCTTTTTAGCGACTTCTGTTACCAGATATCTGAAATGTGGTCTCATCTGATCCTTTAACCCCTCATAGAGTCTGCTGAAGATATTCTGTCCTCTGTAGCCTTTAGCTATGCATACCTGGCCCATGACAAAGTACTCTATATTTTCTAGCAATTCACCTTTATATTGACATTGATCAATAATATCAAACATGGGTATTAAAATCGGAACGGTTGTCCGCATTTGCTTGAGCATAACTAAGGTATAGCCCACCACCTTATTCTCATCTAAGGCAATGATATGTGGATATGGCGCATTCATAGCCTGTAACAGCTCCAGGTCATGTGTAACCGATACAAATCCTTGTTCCTGGGCTTCCTGTTCTGAAATAACTCCAGGCAAGTTATCTTGCTGTAACTGGAGCATCTGAGAGAGCTGCTGGTCAGACAGCGCCGTAGATATGGTAATAGGAGAATTCAAGTGTAATTCATATTGTGATACAAAATTACTAGAGAACTATTGTTTATCGATATTAATAACCAGCAATATTTATCGACTACTCTATTGTCTCGCTTCTTTTAGCTAAAAAAAACAAACCATCTTGGATATTTCTGTTATTCTATTCATAATGGACGGTTTGAGTTTTTAGAATGTATTACTTTTAACACATCCACTTGTAATTGATTATTTAAAAGAGAAAATCTCCACTATGAAAGATTTCATTTTCATTATAACGCTTATTCTACTTGGTACAACAATACAGGCGCAGACCGTAAATGAAGCGGTAAGATATTCTACCTTTTATAATGGAGGAACAGCCAGAGTTACTGGCGCCGGGGGATCATTTGGATCTATGGGTGGTGATTTTGGGGTTTTGACAATAAATCCTGCTGGACTCGGTGATTATAGGTCTAGCGAATTGGTCTTATCTACTGCTTACTCCAATGTCAACACAACTTCTCTATTCCAAGGCAATGATGTTACAATAGGAAAACAAGATGGAGAGTTTGCACTAGAAAGTATAGGAATGATATTTAATAAATCTAGAAAAAGAGAAATTGTTCTCGAAAATGGTTTAACAACTGTAGTCAATGATGGTAAGATGGTTACTTCTAATTGGGCTATAGGTTTACAGCAGTACAATAACTACTATCAGGTATTTAGGTATGAGATAGAGACAGAAGGGTCTATTTCTGATAGATTTGTTGATCAAGCTAATGGTGGTGACTTTAGTCTATTTGAGGCAGGACTGGCTGAAGAAGCTGGTGTTGTATTTTTTGACGACATAGATCAAGCTTATTTTTCTGATTTGTTACCTGAAGACGTTATTAACAAAGATCAATTTGTCGAAAGATCAGGTAAAACCAATGAGTTGATAGTTGCATGGGGAGGTAAGACCAGATCCGGACTTAATATAGGTGCAGGATTAGGCATTCCTTTTATCGCTTTCGAAGAAAATAAATCATTGGTAGAGACTGATTTGGTAAGACCTGATGAAGGTTTCAAACAACTCAGTTATACTGAAAACCTATCTACATCTGGAGTAGGTATAAACTTAAAATTAGGCGTATCATATACTCTCAACAAGATAATCAGACTGGGGTTAGCTTACGTGACGCCAACTTTATATAGACTCGATGACAACTTTACGACATCTATTATTTATGAGTGCGAAGCCTGCATTCTTGAACCTGGCGAAGCGCCTTTTGTATACCTCTCTCCAGATGGTTTCAATAATTATAAATTAAGAATACCTAGTAGAACAACAGCCAGCTTTGGCTTCTTGATCAATAGAGATAGAATCAAGGGATTTGTAAATGCAGACATTCAGTATATTAACTACGCGGGTAATAAATTTAAATTCGATGATTCTGATGCTGATTTTGAGGAAGAACTCAACGGAGATATAAATAATCAATTGAACTCATCGATCAATATTAATCTAGGAGGAGAAATCGCTGTAGATAGATATCGTGTAAGAGCCGGTGTAGGCCTGATAGGTTCTCCATTTGCTGATGGTGGTGCTGACGGTTCCGATCAACTGCTATCAGGAGGACTAGGATATAGAGCTAATAAGTTCTTTATCGATGCAAGTTATCAATACCGTGATTTTGAAGAAATTTACGAGCCTTATCAAGTCTTAGACACAAGGAATGAGCTTCAATTAACAAATACGACTGATACCGGTAGAATCGTTGTTACATTGGGCATTAAGATATAAGAGTGGAAGTTTCTTATAACCTTTTATCTCTTATAATCAACCAACTGAATCCTAAGGAAATATAATTCATAGTATGGGTGATTCCTGTACCAAATGAAAAATCAAATTGCATGTTTTTATTTGCTAGATAGGTCATGCCAGCATCAATATTAGAAACATATTCGCTTAGATCTTCTAATCTCCCATATGGTTCTATATAAATACCAACCTTATCGTTTACGCCAAATCCTAGGGCAAGTGAATATGTCAAATCTCCACTTCCTTCTCCAAAGTAATCATACCCGACATTATAACCTATGGCCATATTACCATTGAGTTCATGCGAAATTGATAATTTATTTATCGTTCCTACTTCATCATTAGTTAGCGATACAGTACCTGTAGGAAGTATAATATGAGATAGAAAAGCAATCTCTGTTTTACAGGTTTCCTTTTTCAATATTTGGAATTTAGTTCCTATTTCTAGATCACTTATACCATCACTTGATATTCCACTTATGTCTACAGATTCAAATTGGCTCAACAACCTGATTTCTATATTATTATTTAACCCATACCTAAACAAATTTGTAGGCGCTAGTATCTGTCGTAGTGTATTTTGTCCGCTCCGTTCATAGCCAATAAGTAACCCTGATTCTATTTGCAAATTCCCTGAACCTACAGTAGATGAGCTTTCTGTCTGGTCAGGTCTATCTGTAATTATTTGGGCACTAGCAAGATTTACCAGAAACATGCTTAATGTAAAAATTATTATTTTATTCACTTCCTTGATTATGACATTAAAAAAAACTACCAATTATTAGCTTGGACAATCAACTCAGAGATATCGTATATCATAACATCTTCCTCTTTCCCTTTTGCTTTGACACCATCATTCATCATGAGGATACAGAAAGGGCAATTGGCAGCGATAATGTCTGGTTGAGTTTCTAATAACTCACTGACACGTTCTACATTTACAGTGGAATCTGTTGCGCTATTTTCTTCTTCTTTGAAGACTTGAGCACCGCCTGCTCCGCAGCAGAAGCCTTTTTCTCTGGATCGTTTAACTTCTTTTATATTGGCATCTAACTGATTGAGAATTTCTCTAGGCGCCTCATATACATTGTTTACGCGACCGAGATAACAAGAATCATGATAGACAATTTTCTTACCGCTGAATAAGCCTCCTTCAACAGTAATTTTGCCCTCATTTATAAGCTCTTGGATGAGTTGACTGTGGTGTACGACATCATAATTGCCACCTAACTCTGGGTATTCGTTCTTAAGCGTATTGAAACAATGTGGACAGGTCGTTACAATTTTATTGACTTTATACATATTGAGGACCTCAATATTCTGTAGAGCCATCATCTGAAATATAAACTCATTGCCACTTCTTCTAGCGGGGTCTCCAGTACACGATTCTTCATTACCTAAGACGGCATATTTGATATCGGCATGATGAAGAATTTTACAAAGGGCTTGAGTGATCTTCTGTGCTCTGGGATCAAAACTTCCTGCACAGCCTACCCAGAATAATATTTCTGGCTCGGTATCCATTCCTTGATAATCTGCTAATGTATATACTTTCACTTTCTAGACTTAAGGTCATTAAATAGAGTTGATTTTTATTCCTTCTGGCACCTTTTAACTATGCTTTATTATCATCTTCTTTTTCTTCTAGGTTTTTAGCCCAATCAAATCTTTCATTAGGCATTTGCCATACGGCACCAGAATTTTCTAATCCTGTAAACATCGGTAGCCAATCTGTAGGACCAGCAGACTCCGTCAGAATCTTATATCGTCTTAATTCTAGGATAGGTTCTAATGGATTTATCATAACTGGTGTTTTAAATTATTAACAC
>JALZVB010000385.1 GCA_023300835.1 Saprospiraceae bacterium
GGTCGTAACATTGAGTTGATGTCTGTTGTAGGTATAACGCAGCGACTGGTAGGTAGATATGAAAACAATGGCGCTGAAGCATTTGAAGGGTACAAAGAAACAGTGCTGGGTTACCTAGAGGGATTCTACAAAAACTACAATTCAGATATAGACAAAGAAGTGTTTGCCTCACTTATGGAAATGTATGCAACTAACTTGGACAAAAAATATGTACCCGCTGAAATACAACCAGGCAACAAACACGTTGTTTTCAATTACAGCTTACTTGCTGAGGATGTATACGAGTTTTCATCATTTACAGATAAAAAGAAAATGATGGATTTACTTGATGGATCTCCAGAAGAAGTTGTCAAGAAACTAAAAGATGACAGAGCTTATCAATTGGGTGAGCAAATGAAGTTTATCTATGACAAAGAAGTCGCTTCTGTCAATAACGATATTGATCACAAATTGGATTCGCTTCAACGTATATACATGAAGGCCCTTATGGAAACATTTCCTGATAAGAGGTTCTACCCTGATGCTAACAGCACGATGAGATTTACTTATGGTCAAGTACAGAGTTACTCGCCGTCAGATGCGGTTACATACAGCCCTGTAACATACCTAGATGGTATTATGGAAAAATATAAGCCAGGTGATTATGAATTTGATGTAGATGATAAATTACTTCAATTGATCAGAGACAAAGATTACGGCGCTTATGCTGATAAGAAAAACGGTAAGATGCCAGTATGTTTTATAGGAACCAATCACACAACTGGTGGCAACTCTGGTAGCCCGGCTATAGATGCCCATGGTAATCTTATAGGGTTGAATTTTGATAGAGCATGGGAAGGCACAATGAGTGACATGAATTATGATCCATCTATCTGTAGAAACATTATGGTCGATGCGAGATACATTCTATTTATCGTAGACAAGTATGCTGGTGCAACAAGACTTATAGATGAGATGAAACTGGTTACCCCAAAGTCTAACCCTACAATGCAACTCATCAAAACGGAAGAAAAAACAACACCTAAAAAGAAAAGAAAAGGATGGCTCAGGAAGGGTTAAGAGATATTCCAGACCTATTTCTCGCAGCGTATATAATCGCCGTGAGAGATAGGTTCTCCATTCCTCATTTAAGCTAAAACTTAAATGCAATTATTACTTTCAAGTTTTTATAAGATAGATAACTAGAGTACAATGATCTTAACGGATACACAGATTATAGCAGCGATTGAAAAGAAAGAAATAGTTATAGAACCTTATAATCGCGCTTGCCTAGGCACCAACTCATATGACGTACACCTAGGAAAAACATTTTCTAACTATACAGAAGCCATTCTGGATGCTAGAAAACCCAACCCTACTAGAACCTTTGAAATTCCTGAAGAAGGCTTTGTACTCCAGCCAGGAACACTTTATCTAGGCGTTACGATGGAGTACACAGAAACCCATACGACCGTTCCATTCCTAGAAGGAAAATCTAGTGTCGGAAGACTAGGCATCGACATACATGCCACTGCCGGCAAAGGAGATGTTGGTTTCTGTAATTACTGGACGCTAGAAATTTCTTGTGTCCACCCGGTAAGAATTTATGCCGGCATGCCTATAGGCCAGTTGATCTACTTTGAAGTAGATGGCGAAATAGAAAATTACTACAACAAGAAAAAGAACGCTAAATACAATACGGTTTCCGATAAACCAGTGGAGAGTAAGATGTGGCTAAATAAATTTTAGATGGATGGACTCTGTCTTTGATCTTTTAGTTGTGGACGGATATAGTATGTTTAACTTTAGCTTATTTGGACCACTGTGATTGAGCATATACATTAGTGTTAAGGCAAAGAAAAAAAGATAAAACAATTGAAATGAAGGACCTTGTAACTATCTTATGTAAAACGGGGAGGGGGCTAGATTACGCCTTTTTGTTTAGTTCCTAGTAACCCTAATTGAATTATTGCAGGGTATGAAAATCTATATGAGAGCTTGAATCAAGGGGGAGAAAGAATCTATGCAGTCAATGGCAATAACCTTTATGTCAAAGCAACTGATTCAAAAAATATGGCCGACAATGGATCTTCCAGCTGCTGGTGCTACTGATATCGAAGTCAACCCTATGGATATGGATAAGATTATTATCACTATCGGAAATTATAATAATGACTCTAAAGTATTTTCTTCAAATGACGCAAGAGATACTTGGACAAATCAATCTAGCGATCTACATAAAGACATCAGTTAGCAATAACCTTATCTGGATTAAAACAGTTTCACCAGGTACTTATTTGCTCGAAATAAAAGATCAAAAAACACCTCAAATAATAGTCGAAAGAATAATAATTGAGAGATAGCATTGCAGCCTATAACAATAATAAAAAATCGAAATCTGATTTGCTAGTATAAACTTGTCTCCATGAGTTGTCTTATACAGATTTTGTAAATGTTATTCGCAATTACCTCACAGTGGTCCATTACATTATCGCCTTAGAAAACCCCTACTACATTACGACTAACTTTCAAACAGGAAATATATGCTTGCTATCCGTCATTACTCGCCACCCTACAAATAATAATTAAATCCAAAAGACATACTTTAAAATGTGATTTTTCAAGACATTAAGTAATAATATTAAAATAGAATGGCCCAGGTAAAATTGAGTATGAAATCATCTTAAAAAGATCAGTAGAGAAATGTTTAAACAATGTTAAATTTTCTAACTAAGGCAAAAATTTATTAATTAATATTTTAATTTATTTTGGTGTTTATTAATTTTATGTGCTTAACCAAAAGATTGACTACGTTCTGTGAAGAGGATTAGCACAACAATTGATTATAACGAAACTGGAATTTTTAAAGTCAACCAAGTAATCGAAAGATATTATCATAAATATTTCGATCAGCAACCTGGACCTGATATTAGGGCTTTATATCAATCTGCCTATCAGATTTGTAATGTATACACCAAACAAAATACGGTCTTAAATGCATTTCAAAAACTCAATGGCAATCTCGCAACTAACCAAGTTTTCCTCGACCATAATAATATTCATATACCATTTGAATATCATCCCCATATACGAAGTCAAATAAAGTATAACGATCGATTTAATTGTCATGGTTTTACATTTCTTGATGCCCAGTTTTGGTTTGAATTAGATAACGAAACCGTTGATCTTATCATATTGGAGGACAAATATCAAGTTTGTAACAATTTTGATCTAGTCAATAATGGCATATGTTTATACTACAATTACGATGGCCTACTTATCCATTCAGCAAGAAATGTAAATGGTGATATTTTGTCAAAATTTGGTATAAATGATTTAATTACAAATGGGGAGAAAGATATTTTAACGAGGTATAAAAACATTGATAACTCACGAACAGTATACCTAAACCCATCTTAGTTTCAATTTTTTAAGGCTACTTTTATTTTTCAATGTCTCTTTGATTGAGTAGCATTGTACATTGATCTAGAGGCGCATTTACCGTTTATACTGTATGTGTTTGGGAAATGAAAACCTTGTTGGATAGAAGGCACTTACCTATCGAATAAAAAAAACAGCAAAGTGTAAATACACTTTGCTGTTCTAAATATCTTTTCCTCTATTCTATAAATTATACTGACACAGATCCTTTTTTCATAAGTGCCCTATAGTCCACAATACTTTGGTTGATAATTTCCCAACCCTTTTCTTTATTCTGGAATTTTTCTACTTGTACTTCTTTGTTTTCTAGCTTTTTATAATCTTCAAAAAAAGCTTTTAATTCTAATAAAGCATGAGCTGGTAATTCTTCTATGTTTTCTATGTGACTGACACTTGGGTCATCAGGAGAAACGGCAATAATTTTATCATCTATTTCACCCCCATCGATCATACGCATAACGCCGATAACCTTTGCTCTCATAAGACTCATAGGTAGCACCTTTACTTGAGTCATTATGAGAATGTCTAATGGATCTTTGTCATCACAGTAAGTCTGTGGAATAAAGCCATAGTTATATGGATAAGTATGCGAAGAATGCAATACTCTATCTAACTTCAAGTATCCCGTCTCTTTATCTAACTCGTACTTTGATTTACTTCCTTTGGGGATTTCTATCATCGCTGTAATAATCTTAGGCGCATCTTCTCCTATACTTACATCATGCCATGGGTTCCTTCCTTTCATCTTTTTTTATCTTATTTCAGATACAAAGTTAGACTAATTCTACCTCTAATATCAAAAATCAAGATAGCTGAAATCAGATATAAGTATTAGTCAGCTCTGAAGCTAAACAACGACAAATGACAAAGGAAACGCAAGCCAAATAACATTTGGAATCTAACACATAGGCGCAATAATTAATTTTGAAATCACGGATAAGTTAAAAATTTATATACTTGTGAAACAATTGGTCATTTATGTAACATGACCTAATGTAATACCAGAATTAACAAACTTTAACCTAATAAGTACTGTGTAGTTTATTCAGTGTAAGGAATCATCATCTAAACCTCATTGGTCTGCCACTTGAACCCTTAGTCTTTTTGAAGCCTTTTAATGCGTAAGAAAAAGACAACATAAAGTATCTCCCTATTGATAAGGTCTCAGAATTTTCGATATAATTTAAGGTGTTTGATCTACTAACACCTAAATTTTGGTTAAGTAAGTCAAATGCAGAAAACTTAATTTGCCCTTTATTTTTCAAAATGTACGTGGATACGCTAGCTTTCCATATGGGAACGGTTAAGTTATCTAAACCTGATTGCGCAGAATAAAACTGAACATCTATGCCTGTTTTAAAAGAAAAGGTGTTTTTGATATTGTAATTGAAATCAGCAAACAAATTCTGATCAAAATAATTTTGATTATTGTCAGTATTGCCTCTATACTTTATAATATTATAGCTCCAACTTCCACCAATATTCCAATCAATTATATCTTTTTTTCTATTCTCCATGGACAATCTCACGTTTCCATTATATCTGTCTGTTGTAAATTGATTTGACACAGGCAAGTTGTCTTCAAAACCAGATACAAAAAGAATACTATTGCTATAACTTATTCTATTCCTCA
Source organism: Saprospiraceae bacterium (assembly GCA_023300835.1). Lineage (GTDB taxonomy): Bacteria > Bacteroidota > Bacteroidia > Chitinophagales > Saprospiraceae > RFSX01. The sequence continues at coordinate 5,054 of JALZVB010000385.1, forward strand.
GGTTAATTTTCGTTTTAAGTTTCCGGATTGGTGTTCCATAATTAACAGTACCTGCAACATTAAAATCATAGTCAACATTAACTGGTGTTGTTGTTCTTTGGCCACGTTCCGATCTAATTGTTCTATTAGTAATTTTGTTACGTGTATAAGTTGAATTAATAAAAGCAAAAAAACTACTAAATGAAAACTGATCATATTTCATATAGTTCAGTCTCAGACTGTGTCTATATTCAGGAATCAAATCAGGGTTACCTTGGTATAAATTATTGGGATCGGTATTGTCTAACAGTGGTTGTAGTTGTGTCAACGAGGGCTCTCTGACATTGGTAGAGTATCGTGTTCTTATATTATGAGCTTGTCCTATTTCATATCTCCAATTTAAACTCGGTAAGAATCTAAAAACAGAATTTTCTATTAATAAACTATCAGAAATAATATCGCCATTAAGGTGCGACTGTTGCACGGCTCCTTCAAGCGTTAATTGAGACTTATCTGAGTTAACAGAATATGACAATCCATACTGGTCATAGAAATAGTTGCGTTCATATTCTGTGCTTAGTTCTTTATCATTTTGATTTAATAATAAGTCAGTTACATCACGCAGGAATTCATTATCATAATTTCTTCTTTCATAGAATATTTCTAAAAACTTATTGTGCGACATAGGCTGTACAAATGATGCCTGTATTCTATAATCAGTTTGGTCATCCGCTTGTATCTGGTTTTGTAATAAGTTCTCTACAATAGTTGTAGTGCCGCCAGTTGTATTTGTTTGGAAAAAAGAATTTAAAGCTTCTAGGTCCCCTTCAGAATCATCGAATGATTGATTGAGATTTAAACCAAGCGTAAATATCTTGTTTTGAGATTTCCCCATTTTTCTTCTATAAGTCGTACGTCCTGACCATTTGAAGTTATCCGCATCAGAATTTAATGACGTTGTATTGATATAATCTTGATCACCCGTTACGTTAAATGCTGTTGAGCTATTGAAACTGTTTAGGCCTCCATTATTAAAAGTAAAAGATCCATTCGTTTTTATATCAGATGTACTGTCAATTTCACTCTCGATTTCAACATTAATTCTATGACTATCACTATTGGTTTGCTGGTCACTAGAGTCGAATGTGAAATCCGTAATGTCCTCTGTGTATTCTCGTGTGATTTCACTTAGGAGATCATTTTCAATGTTATTTAAAAAGTAATTAAAAGACAGTTTGGTTTTTTCTGTCAAGTCATAATTTAAATTTAAACCTCCAGCATTCGATACCACAAATCCATTACTTAACCCATCACTGACGGGTACATCTGTACCTCTCCCACCTCTTCCAAACAAGCCACCCATTCCACCCATAAAACTGATGTATTCATCTACGGAAAATCCCTGTTCGTTAATATTGTTAAAATTACCAATAAGAGAAGCTTGTAATCTGCTGCTAAATTTATTTAATGACAATCTTCCACTGTATCTATCGTGGTTACCATAACCTGCAGTCAGGGATCCAAAGGACCCATTTTTATGATCTTCTTTTAATTGTAAATTAATAGTCTTAGACCGCTCTCCATCATCTATACCGCTGAACTCTGCCATGTCAGATCGTTTGTCAAAAACTTGGACTTTCTTTATCGCATCAGCAGGTAGATTTTTTGTAGCAATCTTTACATCATTTCCAAAAAACTCTTTTCCGTCCACTAGTACTTCCTGGACCTCTTCTCCTTGCGCAATTATAGTTCCATCAGCTTCTACTTCGACACCAGGTAATTTTCTAAGAAGGTCTTCTACTACCTCATGAGGTTGTGTCTGAAAGGCTGCCGCATTATATTCTATAGTGTCCTTCTTTATTTGAATAGGCGTATGCTCTGCTGTAATCTCGATATCTTCTAGCGCATTGGCTTGCTGCTTCAATGCTATTTTCCCTAAATTTGTACTTTCATTTAATTCGAGGTCTTGGACATATTGGTTATAGCCTAAGTAAGTTATTTGTAGAATATATTTCTGAGGATGAAGGTCTATAATCTCAAACTTTCCATCAGAATCAGTCAAGCCAAAACTAACAATAGTTGAATCTTTTTCAGAGAGCATCACAACCGTAGCACTTATTAAAGCTTCAGTATTTTCATCTTGTACCAGGCCACTCAATTCTAAAGTATTCTGCCCATTCATGTAAAATGACCCTAGACAAAGCAGAGCCATTGATAATATTATTGATTTCATCGTTATTTCTTTTGTAGAGAAACCCTAGTTACCCTCTTCTAAACATCATTCTTCTATTCCCACTTCCACCAAACTCAGTTTCCATTTCTTCCATCTTTTCATCCTGGAGTTTATTAAATTCTTCTTGGCTCATTTTTTTTCCTTCTGACGGTTTTTCTAATGCGTTAACAGCTAGCTTTTTTAAATCAATATCAATAGCAGTAATTTGCCTAGTTCCATTGTCTATATCTACATGTAAAACCAAACCTGGCAAACCCATATAATTTCCAGGTCCAGTAGCAACAGGTATCATTGGGGTAAACCATGCCTCTACAGTTTGAGAAGTGTCTTGATAAGTAGCTTGTTGGCATAAATATTCTCCAACTTGTTTTTGCTTTCCTGTCATTTTCCACTTTAATACTTCTCGATTTCCTTCAACTAAAAATTTCTTTCCAAAGAAATCCTTGCTATCTACAAAAGACTTTTCTTTTAGGTCGGTATACAATTTGTTGTTTTCACGATTCATTCTACCAAATCGACCGCGCATTCCGCCGCCTCTACCTCCACGTTTACCTCTAAACTCTTGTTGCTTTTTTTTCTCTTCTTCCGTTTTAGGTTTATTTACGTAGAGTGCCTCCTCACTATTAAATAAAAGAATCTTTTTAGATGTTCTAAATTCGGGAATTCTATCTTTTAGATCTGCCATTTCTTCAGGAAGGTTCTTATGGACATTAAATTTGTCTTCATAAATTATTTCGCCTTGATTGTTTTGGCCAAACAATTGTAGACTAACAAATATTAAAAGTAAAGTCAATATTGAATTCTTCATCGTCAAGAGTTTTTATTATAGTTAATTAGACTCAAAATACAGATAAAGATTTAATCATCAAGTAATGTTACCCAGTTATAAATCTTAAGTGACTGTAACAAGCTAATTAGTCTTTGATACGTTATTATGTCTTACGCGTTTTTAATTCTCCTTCTACGAACTTGTTAACACATATTTTAGTATTCTCAGGCTTTTTTGTAGATTTATCATAATTCATTAAGATAACTTGAAACTAAAATAATGAAGCATCTTACATATCTGTTTTTATTTTTGAGTTTAATTTATAGCTCAATTCTTCATTCTCAAGTTCTATTTATAGAAGATGTTAACTGGGGTAAAGAAATTGAAAAACCTATACCTGATAGCTTGGACTTCATTTATGTATCTTCAATTGATTCCATACAAAAGGGGGATACTTCTGATATTAGAATCTTGTATCCTAATAACAACGTCGCAATAGAGGGCCAGGTCGTTCATAGTAGAAACAAACTGACTAAAATTGGGACTTGGAATTATTATTATGAAGATGGAAAACTATGGTCGGTAAGAGAGTATAAGAAGTTTGGTAAGTTAACAGAGATTCATAAACTACAATCTAAGGATGGGTTAGATTTGCCGAGAGGATTTGGCAGACATATAGGTAAGCACAATTACCTAACAGGTTACAATTATATATATGACCAAGATGGGAAAGCCTCTAACATTATTCAATACAGTGGTGGTCAAATTGTTAAATCACATCCGCTAGACAAATATTCTAACGTACAGTTGTCTAGGCTGAAAATCAGAAACTTTGAAATTGATAAAGATAGTTACTTAGAAGAATTGTCTTTTGAAGAGGCATTCGAAAAACAAAAAGAAAAGGGTAAAACAATTCTTTTAAATGCTTCAACTAACTGGAATGGTTGGACAAAAAAGGGATACAATAAACTATTTACAAATAAAGATATTGTGAAATTTATTGACGACAATTTTATTTTTTCATACTTAGATGTAGAAGATACTAGACCTGTCTTACTAAGTAACAATGGAGAAGATCTGGTCCTAGAAGGGCCTAAGGAAAACAAACAACATCAACTAATAGAAAAAACCATATCTCATATATCTGCCACACCAACTTTTATATTCCTAGGTCCAAATCTAGAAGTACTACATAAAAATGCTGGAATTGAAATAAAAGAAGAAAAGTTCATGAACAAACTTCTGTATTTTACGACAGGTAGTTACAAATCTATGTCATTTAAAGAATTTGAAAACCAATGATTGTTTTTAACTGACATCGGTTACTTGGCTGAGAACAGGAGATAGTCTTGTCAGGTTAGTTGTCGCCAAAGCACAACTATTTATTAAGTTCACTGACGCCTTCTATTTGGATATTATCATAGCGGCCTGATTCTATAATCTTGAATAGTTGTTTCATTGTTTTGACTGGACCTTTTGTGACAGCAAGATTTACCATCCAAGCAGGAAGACTACCAGCGGGGTCCATTCTAGCATAATAATAAATATCTATCCAACCGTCACCCCTCGGGGTAAGAATATAATTAGAATAAAAATCTACAACTCTTATATTAGAACCCTTCTGCTTGACCTTACCTGTGATGCCTACTGATTCTGTTGTGATAGTTTTTGTTATAGAATCTTGAGTCCACTTGTACTTAATCACTATGTCTCTATTTGTAAGTGGAAATGGAAGGTCAGAGTTGACATAGTAGATAAGAGTATTCTTGTCAACAGTTTCTACTGAGTAAGATTCAGACGTTTTGTATACCCAATCCTTGTGTCCATCAGTATCATCGAATGCTGCCATTATCGCATTCAATGTCGTATTGTAACTTGTTACAATTTTAAGTTCTTTAAATTTTTCACCGTTTAATATACGCGTATAGACCTTTATGTTGTCAGATTCTTTTGACAAATTCCACCCTATACCCTGACTCAACCTTAACTGCTCGGCCTTTATGTTGACATTTTCGTAAGAAGTAAGCTTTATTAAATCTTGTTGTCCTTTAATAAGGCCCTTAAAGCTTAAAGACAAACAACATAATAATAGTAATTTTACTAACATTGTATTTTTGATTAATTGTACTGTCATATGATCTGTAATAATAGAATTACTCTTTTATAAACTCTTCCTGATTTTATATAAAATTGATCAAGTTTTGCTATTTTACAAAGTATGAGATTAATCAGTTTGTTTATTTTGTCGATGTTATTTCAATTCACATTTGGACAGTGTGATGAACTAGACCTTAGTTATAATTCTAACGGGATACTAGCTATTAATGTTGGCAACCAATCAGGAACTGATGACAACGTCATCGCAACATTCAATACGGACAACCATATTATAGTTGTCGGAAATATTATTATTAACTCTATAAAACAAGGCGGCGCTGCGTATTTTGATCACGAAGGTAAATTTCTTAGAAAGTTAAAAATAGGAACTTCACATTTTGTTAGCCATGATTATACTGTTCAAGCCGCTTGCCTACAGCATGATGGTAAGTTATTAGTAACGGGACATGTAGATACGTTTTTTGGTAAAGGTCCAGTGTTTGTGGCAAGAGTAAATGTTGATGGTACTATGGATAACACTTTTGGTTTTGAAGGGATCGTCACCCAAAACATAAGTGGTCTTGCTTTTAACTTCATGACTAATATTATTCAAGATCCAGATGGGAGTATTGTCGCAATAGGTCAAGGAAGAGACCACGATGGAGACTTAGAAGCGATCAGATTAACTGTAAACGATTTAGAAACCGAGAGTAACAGCAGTGTTTTTTCTTTTTCATCTTTCTCTTCATTTGGCTCTTATGAATTTATAAATGGGTCAGTATTTAAAATCGAAAACACTTTTGATAAAAGCACCATCAGTTTTTTGTCTGGCGAACCATTTTCTATGGGCCCTGACAATATGATTACTATTGATATCTCAGAAGTAAGTTCCAAACTTACTGGCATCAGTATATTATCTAACAATAGACTAGCTGCTTATGGTTATGTTACTGAGGATGAGGTACAGTCTCCCATAGTGTATGTTTTTGATCAATCAGGAAATTTGGATAGAAATTTTAATGGGACTGGCTATAAAATTATAGACCAAACTGATTCCAAAACAGCTGACATCGTATTATACAAAGGTACTTATTACATCACAACAGTGCATAATTTCTTAGGTGCTTCTATTTTCAAATTGAATTTGGATGGAACGGCAATACACGATGCATGGAGTTCTCCGAGGCAATCCGTTTATCCTATCTTGAGAGGTGCCAGTATATTTGTTCAAGACAGCACTTTTTTAATTTCTGGTGAAATCAGGAATGATGAACAAAGTGATTTTGGTTTAATAAAGTACAGGCCTTGTGATTATAAAGAAACCGTATTTGAAGATTACCCACTCACTACAATTGGGGAGTTAAAACAGGTAGATACTGAAGGTATACCAATTCTAGAAGATGACTATTCAACAATAGGTGTTGTTTCAAGTATCAATTTTTCTTCCAACCTCAGAGCCCTTATAAGTATTATGGATGAAGAAAACGAAGGGATTTTCATTACAGGAGATACAAGAGATTTTGATTACATACCTGAATTAGGCGATGAAATACTGGTCTCTGGTATACTGCAATCACACTTTGAATCTACCGCAGAACTGATATGGAGATATTATAGAGTTGAATCAAAAGACAACCCTATTCCATCACCCGTAGATATTTCTGAACTGAATACATACAGTGAAGGTGTCTATGTAAGATTGGAAAATGTGACGCTAACCAATGACCTTCAATGGAAAGGTGACGGTAGTACTTTTACGGTAAGGGCAACTGACGGATTAAATGTTTTTGACATTAAAATATTTGACACATCATACTGGGCGGATAAACCAGCGCCACAAGGAGGTTTTATAGTAAGTGGTATCGGTGGTCAAGACGATCCCTCTATTCCTTACCTACAGAATTATGAAATCTATCCGCAATTTGAAACAGATATAATTGAAACCACTAAGGCCGATGACAAGCCAATTCCTAGATTGAATATTTATCCAAATCCAAGTTCCACAAAACTTTATGTAGGAGGTGTCGATAATCCTGTTATTAATTACAACGTAATTGATGCCACTGGAAAGCCATATAATGTTACTTTGAATGGTAACATATTAGACATCACAACACTTGAAAGTGGCATCTACCTATTGATCTTAAAAGACAATAATGGCTCAGTGTTGCGTACAGAGAGATTTGTCAAAAAATGATTGCTAATTAAACAATAAAGATCATAAACTACGAAGGCACCTTTGCGATTATGTATCTTTTTGTAACCTTAGGCTGGATGCTTTAATCTATTTGCAAGGACTAACTCATAAGTCGCTCCAATGTAGGATAGAACATTTAGGTCCCCTCTTTTCTATTAAAATATAGCTCCGGTCTAGACTGTAAATTAGATACCATTTTCTTTATAGGACTATAATGCTTTAAAGCCAATACGTCTTATATAAAACTTAAAATAGCTTAAGCAAGCCTAATTATATCAATTTCTACCAACTTTTTCATCTAAAGAGTTGATAACTAGACAATTGAATGATAAATTCGCAGCATGGGAAGAGCATTCGAATATAGAAAGGCAACAAAGTTTGCACGATGGGACAAAATGGCTAAGGCATTTTCTAAAGCCAGTAAGCAGATTACAATCGCAGTAAAAGCAAGTGGTCCAGACCCAGACACCAATGTACTCTTGCGTAGGGCTATACAGAATGCCAAGTCTGTACAGATGCCTAGAGACAGAGTAGAGAATGCTATAAAGAAGGCTGCAGATAAAGACACCAGTAATTATGATGAAGTTGTATACGAAGGCATGGGTCCCCATGGTGTCGCTATGGTTGTAGAATCTGCCACAGACAATACACAACGTACGGTAGCTAATGTGAGATCTTATTTCCGAAAGAAGGAGGGGTCACTAGGTACACAGGGTATGCATGACTTCCTTTTCAGTAGAAAAGGTGTTTTTTATCTTCCTTTAGATCAGGTAAGCGATCCTGATGAAATAGAATTAGAATTTATAGACTTTGGCCTTGAGTCAATAGAGAAGGAAATGGTAGAGGAAGTCGGAATGTATAAAATCTATGTCGCTTTTCAAGACTTTGGCAACATGCAAGAAGCACTAGAAAAAGCAGATATCAAAGTAGAGAAATCTGATCTAGAAAGAATTCCTACAGTTACTAAAGAGTTATCTGATGAGCAGATAGATGATGTGTTAGCATTGATAGATCTTATGGAACAGGATGATGATGTCACTAATGTTTTTCATAATCTGGCTTAATTTCTCAAGGGGTACGCATAGAACTGGTTTACGATACTATCACAGCTTGGATTTTTGATATATACAATCCCTTTAGATTGAATGCACTCTTTTTGGTTTCTATCACTGAGTATTTCTTAAAAGGTGTTGATATATGATCTAGGTCAAAAGGTTTGAGAGAGAACCATTACACTATAGTTTGTAAAAGCATTAGATCCCCCACCGTCTGCAATTAACAAGATAAATCAGAAGACATTATTCAATAACGACATTGTCATAAGTTTCCGAAAAACAAGACGACTTGTTTGTAAATTGATTTAGGTAAACCTATTTAATGTTTTCTGTTTGGATGGTGAGGTACTTTGGTACTGGTGCAATAAGATAAACGTAATTATTATCTAATTGCGCTAGTTAAGATGTCAGTAGTGGAAATGATTTAGTTATTGATTATTTTAATTTTGATATCATCAGATTTGGCAAGAATACTTAAGGCTTTGTAATGTCAATTAATTGTCTTAATAATATCACCAGTTGGAACAACTATTGATTGATCATTGTAAAGTTTGATTTTTTTTCATAAAATATTATAGTGTAACTATCGATAACTTAAAGTGACGACATTCTGCAAATACAAGTAATGATTTTTTTAAATAAACGATACTTAATAGCTATAGTATCCTTAATGGCATTGATTTCATCCATACCCTCGTTAGCTCAAACATGTGATGGAATACCAGGGATGAATATTTTCTTTGAAGATTTTGGTAGTGGTTCTGGCCCAGGCCCCAGCCTAGCTGAGGGCATTACAACCTATAACTATGGTGGTATAGGTGGTG
>JALZVB010000386.1 GCA_023300835.1 Saprospiraceae bacterium
TACATCAAATAGACCTGAGAGAAGATAAGTTAGAGGATGGATTAGTTCTTATTGCTAATTGGGATGAGACTTTTGATCCTTTTGAGACTACCTTTTTTATTATGGCTTTAGGACCAGATTGCAAGATATACATCAGCCCAGGATCTGGTACTAATGTCATGCATACCATACACAATCCAGATGCGTTAGGTGACGCATGTAAGTTTATACAGAGAGACCTACAACTCCCTCGCACCAATGGGGCAGGCGGATTCCATGAGTTTCCGCGATTCAGAGTAGACGCAGAGGAAAAATGCGATACATCCCTCACTACGGTCAATGGTGTTAATATCTTCTGGAGAAAAGACCTTAGGGTATATCCCAACCCTGTACAAGATTATCTTACCATATCATTACCAGAGATTGGTGCTGGACATCTTCGTATTCTTCACTCAGATGGGCATGTGGTGTACGAGGAAGCACTATATGATTCTTCTACAATGTCAATTGAAAAAAATATGTCGCATTTGACTGCAGGCACCTACTATGTAGAATTTTTGCCAAAGGAAAATGTGGGTAGATACATCTATACAGCTACGGTGAGTAAGATATGATACACTTACCGCTTCTGCACATTTTCCGTGTCAATTTTAGACAATTCTTTAAGAGCGCCTTTCTCCCATAACTTGGGAAGGTCTGCAAGAGGTGTCCCAACTTCAGCTTTATAGTTAACATAGTCTTGGAATACAATGCCGTCGACAATACGTCTGTTGTTAGCTGTTCTGAATCTTACGCCTCCCTTATTGACTGTGTAGTTATAGGCTAGAAAGTCGATTATATAATCTTCTTTATTTATCCAATAATAAAAAGTGTCATCATGATCGGCTCCTCCGCCCTCTTCATTAAATGTTATCTGCACGACCTCATAGTTTTTACCCATTATCGTTTCTGTACCTACGTATGATTTGTTGACGGCTTTATCTTTAAGTTTATAGGGTAATGTAGCGAAATAGATTACTGAGTTTAGGGCCTTAGAATAGCCAGTGTTTTCTCTTTCTGATAATATGACAGATTTTCCATCGACAAGCCTTTTTAGACCATGGTTATCAAGAACATCTACAGTGGTAATGCCGTCTTTTGTTTTTGTCATTTTATAGGAATAATTCAATTGATCATTTTTGAATTCATATGTTTTTCCTCTAAATACAAAACTATAATGGGCTCGATCATATCTATCTCCACCGTGAGCTTCCATACACTTAGCAATTATTTTATCCGCCTTATTGCTTTGCTGGCTTTGAGCTAGTACGCCGCCTTGCTGAGCATAGCATGACATTAGAAAGATTAATCCTATTGTAAGTAATATTGATCTCATTAGAGTCTATGTTTTTAAGTTTTTTTTAAGTATTAATTTGTATCCAGCACTTATTGGTACTTCTGAGCTTTCTGCGCTGTAAAATACACAAAGCTAAATAGGCATTTAATGATATTGTTTGTAGAATTCCGACACTTTTCGTTATTTCTTATACGCCTGATCTATACAAAAAGAGCCTTCCCAATTACGTGGAAAGGCTCTCTAAATTATATCTAACTGGTAATCTAGTTTTCTTGTGCTATCATATCTTTTAAGATATTAAGTGTCTCTTCAAGATAAATATCTTTGCTTACACCTTTTATCCAATCTTCATTTCTCGCCACTCTTGATTCATCACTGTTGATGTACGTTGTATCTACTGCTAGATTATTGATCTGTAATGCTTCGATAGAACCGTCAAATAAGTCTTTGAATTTTTCTGACTCTTCTTCTCTCTTATCATTCATCGCTACATAAGCATCAAAGTCTAATGGGTAAGAAGTGAAATCTTTATTCTTTTTAAGTCTAGCTGCATTTTCTAAAATCAAGTTGAAGTCTTCTACTTGTCCTATTCTTGCTTTACTTTTTGTCGCAAGACTTGCTCTATCTTTTATCTGATATACGTTCTGCTTATAAGGAACTGGCTCTATTTCTGTCCATTCTAGAGCATGATCATAATCTTTCTCTCCAGTTTCTATATAGTGATAGTTGTTAGGTAGAATAATGTCTGGCGTTACACCTCTGAGTTGCGTAGATCCACCGTTTATTCTAAAGAATTTCTGCATGGTTATTTTAAGATTACCTAGAGGTTTCAAATCAAAGTCTGGAGAATTATAGGCTCTATCCAAATCAACAAAGCGCTGTACCGTACCTTTACCAAATGTAGATGTACTTCCTACAATAATAGCCCTGTTATAATCTTGCAATGCAGCTGCTAATATCTCAGAGGCCGATGCACTGAACTGATTAACCATTACAATCATGGGTTTGTCAAACTGTACGGTATCATCTTCATCATTATATAAGTAAGCTGGCTTATCTCTTGGTTTAACTTGTACGATAGGTCCTTCTTCTATAAAGAAACCACTCATGTCAACAACATCTTGTAATGATCCTCCGCCATTATCTCTTAGGTCTAAGATAAGTGCAGAGACATTTCTAGCATTCAATTTTTCTAATTCTTTAGCAACATCCTTAGCACAAGAGTTACCCTCTTTTCTTTCGAATGAACTGTAGAATTTAGGTAGTTTAATATAGCCTACATTAGTTATTACATCATCCAAATCTAACACCAATGATCTGGCAAATCCTTCATCTATAATAACTTCATCTCTTTCTATTGCTATATCTGTAAACGAGCCATCAACTTTCTTGACAGTCAATATAACAACAGTCCCTTTCTTACCTCTTATCTTAGATACGACATCTTGGATACGGAGTCCTGTAATATCTACAGGCTCTCCACCTTCTTGCGTCACAGCTGTGATAAGGTCATCTACTTCTAGCAGTTTACCTTTCCATGCGGGACCACCTGGAATGATAGAAGATACTTTGGTATAATCATCTTCCGTCTGTAATCTTGCGCCGATACCTTCTAGTTTTCCACCCATTCTGATATCAAAATCTTCTTTCTCTTTAGGGTTGTAATAATCAGAATGTGGGTCATAAACATGCGTTATCGCATTGATATATGTTTCAAATTTATCTGATCTTTCGTCTTTTGACAATCTCTCAAACCAGTCTGTATATGACTCCGTAATTTCTTCGATGACATCGGTTTTGAGTTCATCCATTGTCTTGATAGGTTCTGGCTCTTTGTCTTTGTCTTCGTCTTCTTTTTTATACTTTTTTATATCTTTTGCTACAACGTCGCCTGAAGCTTTCTCAGCTTTCTTCTCTGCTTCTTTTTCTAATCTGTTTTCTTGTTTTTCTTGCTTGTTATCAAGTCTTGAGTTGAAATCATACTTGATAAGTTTCTGCCAGTATTCTTTGAGTTGCGCTTCTGAAGATGCGTAAGTCACCTTCTCACTATCCATTTCTATTTTATCAAAATCTGAGTTCTGAAAATCAGAGATAATGATTTCATCAAACATTTTCTTGACTCTTAATCTGGCATTATCAACGATCTGTACTGATTGATCAAAGAATTCAAAGTTTCTCATTTTTACTTGATCGTCGACTTGATCCTTGTAGATACTCAACTGATCTACCTCAGATTGTAGTAGGAATCTTTTTCTCGGATCTACTGTCTTGAGATAATTATCAAACGCCTTATGAGAGAAATCATCATCGAGACTCTGTGGCTTAAAGTGTAAGGCATCCAAATAATTGACGATAGCATTAAGAATCATGCTTTCTTTTTCTTGGTTATCTGCCTTTGGGTAAAACCCTAAACAGATGAGTGAACTCAAGAATAATCCTATAAAAAACAAGCCTTTAATTTTCATATTGTTAGTTTCTTCTTTTATAAAGATATTGCTTTACGCAAAAAAGTATCTTTTTTATCAATTGTCAATTGGCCTATTTACCCATGCCAATAATTGTAATCTCAACTCTCTGGTTACGGCGTCTACCATCTTTGGTATTATTAGAAGCGACTGGCTTCTTCTTACCATAACCTTTGTATGTCAATCTCTCGTCCTCTATACCTTTCTTAATCAAATAGTCTGCCACAGCTTTGGCTCTAGCTTTAGATAACGTCTGGCAGTAATCTGTAGAACAAGTTCCACTGGTATGACCGCCGATCTCGACAGATACATCCTTGTTTTCATTGAGGAAGCCGTATACTTCATTGAGTACCACAAATGACTCGACGTTCATCTTAGAATCATCCTCCTTGAAGAAAAGTCTGTCTATATTGATCATTTTACCAATCTTGATGGTTTTCCTATCTAAGTCAACAAGGATCTTCTTCTCAGGTCTTTTATAAACTACCGTATCTACTTTTGGTTCTTTCTTTTCATTATTAAAGACGGTCTTCTTTTTAGGTGTTTTTCTTTTGTGAGAAGGAACAACTTTTTGATTTGTTTCTTTTTTGGGCTTTTCTGCCATGACAAGCGCCTCAGTTCCACATTCCACAATTTGGAAGTCACTGGCGTCATCTATGCATACATTACCATTGTAGCCTGATAACACAGGAGTTTTATAATAAGCTTGTAGTGTTATATAAGTATAATCTCCACTGGGCTCTACAAAGAATTTGTACTCTTCCCAGTCAGCATTAGTAACAGCTTTAGATTCTGCTAATAATTCACTTACATCACAAGGGTTGTTTCCACCATACAATCTCAAGACTGCTGGTTCTATAAAATTTTGTTTAGCTGTATCTCTCCTAGTTCCACTTCTATAAGAATCTGAGCGAGCCAGGTTTATACTAAACGTATAACAAGTACCTGCCTTGAACATGCCTAAAACCCGTTGAGAGATGATCTCATAACTGTCATCTTCCCTAACCACAAGCGTTATATAAGTTCTACCGTCGGCAGCACCTAACTTGTTTTCCCAGAAATTACTGTTGGACTGGTGAATATCTGGAGGAGAAGCGCCAGGAAATAATACTCTGCCGCAATCAAACCATCCTTTTATAGACATAGCGTCACTAGGACCGCCGCCTTGACGGGGCTTATCTTCAAATGA
>JALZVB010000387.1 GCA_023300835.1 Saprospiraceae bacterium
TGTGACTTGCAGTTGGTCAACATCAGCAAGTGGATTGCCAGTAATATCAACAGAATGTTCAACCCAAGTATTCCCAGGAGATGAGACGACGACATACTACTTAACAGTTACGGATGAGTCAGGATGTACTGCGACAGATGCGATGCAGTATATTTATGTTCCTTCAATAAATCCAAGTATAACTATTGTAGAAAGTAGTTGTGATCCATTTTCTGAGACATTACAATTGAGTCCAGCAGGAGTTAGTTATGAGTGGAATAAGATAGGAGTCTTTGGGGTTATAGGGACAGGACAAACATTACAAGTAACAGAACCAGGTTTTTACTTTGGTATTATAGTTACGGAGGAAGGCTGTGAATTTGAAACTGAAATCAGTATACAAGACAATTGTGTTTTGCCAAGAGCAGGTATATTAACATGCCCGATAGGAATAACAATCGACTGTGGAGAAGAATCAACTTTTGTACCACCGACTATAAATTATAATGGGGATTGTAGTGTTGCAAATTTACCTGGTGTTATAGGAACAATTGATAGCTCATGTGATGGTGGAATTATAATAGCATTTTATTCTGGTTCAGACGATTGTGGAAACCAATTGAATGTTGAATGTGAGTTTTTAGTAGATAAATGCCCTCAGCCTATTAGCACAGAATCTAAAGAAACAATATGTTCAGGTGAATCTTATTTATGGAACGGTGACAGCTTTGATAGCTCAGGTGTTTATTCAGTAGAAAAGACTGATGTTAATGGATGCAGTTATGATGATATTCTGAACTTGACTGTAACACCAAAACCAGAGTCGAATGTTACAACTCAATCAATCTGTCCAGGAGACGTATACAATTGGGATGGAACAGATCAAAGTGTATCAGGTTTATATACAATTACAAATGACGGCTGTACAGCGAATGAAATATTAGATTTAACAGTAGTAGAAAAGCCAGCCACGTTAGTTACAAATGAGACAATATGCTCAGGCGAAACATTCGTATGGAACGGTCAGACCTACAGTGTATCAGTAAATGAGTCACAGTTAAATGATGGTTGTACAGCAGATGAAGCGTTAAACTTAGTAGTAACACCGAAACCAGCTACCGTCGTAACATCAGAGACGATTTGTTCTGGTGAGGATTACTTATGGAATGGAACGACATATACAACAGGAGGAACATATGAAGTTTCAAATGGTGGATGTGAAGCTGACGAATCATTAATACTCACAGTAACACCATCTGGACTAGATGCAATAATCAATGAGACAATCTGTTTTGGAGAATCATTTATATGGAATGGAACTATATATAATTCAGAAGGACAATATTTGTCAACGGGAACAGGATGTAATGGTGATGAGATACTTAATTTAGTAGTGACTTCAAAGCCTGTTTCATTAATTACAAATGAGACGATATGTGATGGTGAAAGCCTTACATGGAATGGTCAGAGTTACAGCACAGCAGGAACATTCACAGATTTAAATGATGGTTGTACAGCAGATGAAGCGTTAAACTTAGTCGTAACACCAAAACCAGAATCGAATGTTACAATACAATCGATTTGTCCTGGAGACGTATTCAAGTGGGACGGCATAGATCAAAGTGTATCAGGGTTATATACAATTACAAATGATGGCTGTACGGCTAATGAAATATTAGATTTAACAGTAGTAGAAAAGCCACAAACAATTGTAACAAATGAGACAATATGTTCAGGCGAAACTTTCGAATGGAATGGTCAGATCTACAGTGCATCAGCAACTGAATCACAGTTGAATGATGGTTGTGCAGCGGACCTAGAATTAAATTTAGTAGTAACATCAAAACCACAAGACATTATAGTAACACAAAGTGTATGTGATGGTGATGTTTATACATGGAATGGAAATGATTACGATGCTACAGGAGAATATGTAGAATCTAATAATGGCTGTACGTCTAATGAGATATTGATGTTAACGGTTATACCACAAGGAACAGATCAGACGATTACGGCAAGTATCTGCTCTGGAGAAGAATATACTTTCTTAGGCCAAGTTTACACTATGACTGGTATATATATTGAGAATGGAACTGGAACTTGTACAGGATCACAGATACTTGATTTGACAGTACATACGGGTACCCCAAGTGAAGTAATAAACAATTCATTTTGTAGAGGAGACTTCTATGCATATGCAGGTATGACATATACAGAGACAGGCGTTTATAGAATTAACCAACAAGATGTAAATGGTTGTGATTATGAGGTAATACTTAATTTAACAGCAGAAGATTGTGGTCCAGAATGTACTACAGTAGAACATGCAGTTACAGAAATAGAAATGTGCTCGACAAGAACATTCTTTGTAACGGATAATGTAACAGGAATCACATCAGGTCCACATGAGGTTACTACAAATGAAGAAGCAGAAATAGGTGCTTCACCATGTACGGGAGGTGTTTTATACAACGGAAAAGATGTAACAGCTGCAACGGAAGTAACTGGACCAGTTACAGCTTTGGGGTCATACGCATGGATATGTATTGATGGAAATGATTGCGTTACAGATATATACCCAATAATAGTAATAGAAGGAAATTGCGAGGAGACAGTAGGTGTAAATATTGAGAAAACGGCATCAGAGAGTTGTGTATGTCCAGGAGAGACTGTGTCTTATAACTTAACAGTAAAAATGATCGGTGGACTTCCAGGATTAGAGATAAGAGATGTAGAAGTAGAAGATAGTCAATTGTCAAGTACATTGACAACAGCAAGTGCTTCGTTTGATACTAGTAGTGACAACGGAAGTGACAGCATAATCAGTTTTATTGATGCAGATGGAGATGGGAATTCAGATGAAACTTTTGTATTCAATTACGATTTAATATTGACAGAAACAACAACTAGCACAGCAGTTGATATTGGGATGGTATACTATAACGGAGAACTGCTAGCGAGAGCTAGTAACACAAGTACAGTGATAGTAGAAGCGACTAATAGTTGTTGTGCAGCCTGTGATCTAGCAGTAAATTCTACCTCAATAGTAGATTCTAATTGTAACGATGCAGACGGGAGTATTGACATTACAGTGTCAGGTGGAACAGCGCCATTTGTATATGCATGGAGTACAGGTAGTACAGAGGAAGACCTATCAAACATTGTAGCAGGTGAATATGAATTAACTGTAACAGATGCTAGGGACTGTGTTGTGAATAGTACTTATACAGTTGGATTAGTACCATGTAAACTGGGACAGATTGGAAATTTTGTCTGGGAAGATGATAATGCAGATGGATCGCAAAATGGAACTGAGCAAGGAATTGAGAATGCAGAAGTAAGATTGTATGATATTGATAGCTTGTTGATAGGAACAATAGTGACAGATGCCAATGGAAGTTATTTATTTGATGCTGTTCCAGCAGGAGAATATTATATTGAAATTACTTTACCAACAACAAATACGGGTTATATAAGTACGGGAACTAATCAAGGGACAATTGAAACGGATAGTGATATCGTTTCTAAGAAAGAAAGGGTATTTAGTACCGAGGAAATTGTTTTAGGATTAGGAGAAGTAAACTTAGACATAGATGGTGGGTTTTACTTAGGAAACAAGATAGGGAATCAAGTATGGTTTGAATCTACTTCTGCAGAGACAGGCGCTAATATATTTGACAGTTCAGATGAAATTCTAGAAACAGTCGAAGTGGCACTTATGGCTATAGGAAGCAATGATGCTATTATGACAGAATACACAGATAACTTTGGTAGATACTTGTTTACTGATGTGCCAGCTGGATCTTATTATGTTGAATTTAAAGCACCGTCTGGATTTACGTTTATTTCTGCAGATATGGGTGGGGATGATACACAAGATAGTGATGCTATTAAAGATCCTAATAATCCAAGTATAGGAAGGTCTCATGGAATAACAGTATTAGTAGGAGATGTGAATTTAACAATTGATGCAGGATTAATGCCTTCGTCAATAGTAGTAGCTATAGAGCTATTGAGTTTGTCAGCAGAAAGAGAAACGGAGAGTGAGATTACAAATCTATTATGGAAGACGATAACAGAAGTTAACAGTGATTACTTTATTGTCGAGAGGAGTGACGCTTTGAATGGAGAATATAATGAAATAGGAAATGTAAAAGCCGCTGGAAATAGTAGTAAAACTATTGGTTATAGCTTTGCTGATACGGACGCTATTGAAACTGGTAGTTATTACTATAGATTAAGAATGGTTGACTTTGATGGTAGCGAGTCAATGTCTAACATTGTATCTGTAGAAGTTGTGAATGATAAACAAGATAAACAACAAGTGACTATTAAATTATATCCTAATCCAGCAAAAGATATTGTCAATATAGATATAGAGACAGAATACGATTCTAGTATAGAAGGAGGTCTTTATAATGCATTGGGACAGCAGATGCTTGAGATTGATATATCTAGAGTTAATGCTGGTGTAACGACTGTTTCATTGGATGTTTCTGGTCTTAATTCTGGAACATATTTCGTGAGAGCTAAGGTAGGAAAGAGAGTAGTTTTTGAAAAACTTACAATTGCTGAATAGAAAATAATCAATTAAAATTATTTTAAAAGGGCACCCCAAAAAGGTGCCCTTTTTTATCTTATGATATCTTCTTTTATAAAATCTAGAGTAGGTTCATATTCTTTACCTAAAACATCAGCTACCTGCTGAGCGGTTTGGATCATTTTGTCAGACATGTAGTCATTTCCAGTCTTGTAATATAAAAGCGATAAGCAGTCATATCTCCAGAAAGTACCATCCTCTTTTATTGTTGATCGCAATGAAGATATGAGTTCATCATAATCAATCGTTCTCCTACTTTCAGACAGAAGTAATCTAATGACTGAAGCGAAGAGTACATTTTCGTTAGAAGTCTCGGGATAGTATTTTATAAGATTGACTGAGTAATTTATGGAAGGGCCTCTGCCCCAAAGTAAGTATTTTATCTTGACAAAATTCTCCAACTTATCAGCGCCTAGGATTCTATGCTTTTTAAACCATTTTTTGACGGGTTTATATTCAAACTTAGGTCTTCCTCGACCATTTGTATCTAGAGAATTTACAAAAACATGAAACGCAATGTTTTCCTTAATGCTGATACTGTCAAATCGTTCAAAAAACTTAAAGTGATATTTGGAAATGAATTTCAAATATTTCTTATCCAATTGAAAGTTGTCTTTAATCAAAGACATGCTCACTGGGTCTCGCCAGTCTGTAGATTTTTTATCTAAATACATTTTGACAAGATTCTTAGCTGAATATTCGTCTCTATGTAGTTTGGTAGAATTTATGTTTGCAATTATTGAATGTCTATCAGAAATAAGTGCTAGCGAATCAAGATTCTGTTTTAGATATCGATTGTTATTGCGTGACTTATTTAATAATGAAATAACGTCAGTAGGAGAGTGGTAACCACTGGTTCTTAGAATAACATTCTCATTTTTGTCCATTATAAATAATGAAGGGAAAACATTAACTTCATATTTGCTAGCAAATTTCTTTTTCCTTACGGCATTTATAGAGACGCATTCATAATTCTTACGCAAGGCCTCTACGGTAAGTGTATCGATAAAAGCATCGTCTATCATCCGCATACTTGGTATTGACCAATCCGCATAGGCAAATACAAAAATATATTTGCCAGATAATTGCGCAGATCTCTTAGCTTTTGATAATGTCGAATGCTGGAATACCTCTTTGTCAATACTCTGAGCAGGAAGTACTGTATGGCTCAAGAAAATGATAATTAATAGAAATAGACGCTTCAAAATTGTAATAGTGTTTTGTTAGAACGACATAAATTATATCCCAATATCGTAAAATAGCGAATCTTATTGTATTTACAAATATGTAATATGATTAAGGTTTATAAAGCATTTTAATTTCTATAGAGATCAATGCGATCATTTATTAGCCAATAGCTAGGTATTTTTCTAGTTTAGTGTCAATGAAGTCAGTAATGAACCCCATTTTGCTAATAGAGAACCTGTCTTTATCTATTCAAAATAGAGATAAAAAGGTGTTCACGATATTGGATAAAGTCTCATTGAGAATCAATTCTGGAGAAATCCTTGGACTTGTAGGGGATTCGGGCAGTGGAAAGACAATGCTTGCAAGGTCTATTTTGAGATTATTTAATGCTAGTTACAGAACTATATTAGAAGGGCATATTTATTATTATAATGAAGGTAAAATGGTTGATCTCCTAGAGTCCAATCATACCGCACTGTCTATAATAAGGCAAGAGCATATTGGATTTGTCTTTCAACATTCTATGCAAGTGCTTAATCCGATACAAACTTTGGGTGATCAAATTTTAGAAAAAATGACTACAAAGTCAAAGTCAGCTGTAGTTGATTTACTCGAGGAGGTAATGTTGATTCCCGCAGAACGTTACTATAAAGCCTACCCACATCAGGTCTCTGGTGGCGAACTCCAACGTTGTCTTATTGCTCTAGCGCTTGTCAATAACCCTAAACTATTAATTGCTGATGAGCCATTATCTGCACTCGATCAGCATACCTCATTTGAGATATTGAACCTGATCAAGCGTTTAACTCAGTCTAGAAAACTGTGTATCCTATTCATATCACATGATATAAAAGTGGTAAAAGAAATATGTTCCAATATCGCATTTATGTCTGATGGTAGGATTATAGCCGATTCCGTAAACATTGACGAGAATCCTCACACTAATGCTGGTCGGTCAGACAACCTGCCTCCTTTTTCGCTTGAGCATGTCATTTTAGAAGTCTCTGATTTAAACAAATCATATAGTGACAAAGGCATTGTATTTAGAAAAATCAATGCCGTAAAGTCGGTTATCCAAGGCTTCGGACTCAAGCTTCATCAAGGTGAGATTCTCGGTATTGTAGGTGTTTCAGGAAGTGGAAAATCTACATTGGCAAGAATATTAGCAAGACTGGAGAGTTATGACTCTGGTATAATAAAATTTAAAACCTATGATTTTAAGAACTTTACTTATTCAGATGTATCGGCATTTAGAAAGCAATCAAGAATAATATTTCAAGATCCACATAGTTCGATGCCGCCGCATCTTTCTGTTAGGTATATTATGACGGAAGCTGCTAAATTACTGGGGATTACAGATTCTGTGTTAGCTATTAAGGAAGCCTTTATAAAAGTAAATTTAGCTATAGATTTATTAGACAGGCTTCCGCGCCAATTATCAGGCGGACAACAACAGCGAGTCCTTATTGCACGAGCTCTTTTAGGTAATCCATCGTTTCTGATTTGTGATGAGATCTTGTCGTCTTTAGATGCGACTGTCCAAGAAAAGATTATTAAATGCCTTATTAATCTTAATGTAACTGAAGGGATTTCTATTCTTTTTATATCCCATGATTTGCCAGTTGTAACCAGAATTGCACACGATATAATTGAGATGCCAATGCTTAATAATTAAAGTATTAAGAAATTTTTAAGGGTTGGTGTAACCATTGTGAAATGTTTAACGTTGTAAAAGTGACTTTTGCCTACATTTACAAGTACAACGACCAGAATGAAAAAGCCTAAAATCCAACATCTATTCATCGCATTATTCATATTAAGTCTATTGTCATTCGTTGTAACAGACTTTTTGGCATCGACAGATGTTGAGTTGCAGCAAGTTGAAATAAATCTAGATCCTCAGGAAGCATCAGAAAACAGCTTTCGATATTTGACATTTGTTTTACAGAAAGTTATTGGTGTTGCCAAATCTCAGGGGATAGAGAGATTTCTTTAGTGGTCTAAAATCTCGTTTATTCTATAATAGTATTTTCATCAAGCTGAAATCCATTTAGAAAAGACTTCACCGTCATTCTCTTTTTTCCTGCGAGTTGTAGACTTAGAATAGAGATATAGCCATCTGCTACTCTTACTTTCAGTGAGTTCTTATCACATATTATATTCTGGTCATTATCATAAGCTTCATCGGGGATCTCGACTTCATATATTTTAGTAACCTTATCATTTATTTTTAACCAAGCAGAAGGGTAGGGACTCAATCCTCTTACAAAGTTGTAGATGTCTTCCTTTGCGGAAGCTAAATTAATCCTCGTGTTTTCTTTATTGAGTTTAGGCGCATGAGAGACCAGACTATTATCTTGTTCTGTAAGCTGTACTGGTCCGCTTTCTATCTTACGTACAGTTTCCAGAACGGTGTCTGCTGCAACCCACATCATCCTGTCATGTAAGTCCTTTACATCGTCACTATTGTAAATTGGAATTTCCTTCTGTATACATAATGAACCGGTATCAATTTCGTGCTTCAATTTGAAACTTGTAACGCCGGTCATTGAATCTCCATTTATAATACTCCAGTTGATAGGCGCAGCACCTCTATATTTAGGCAGTAGACTCCCATGGAGATTATACGTTCCCATTGCTGGCATATTCCAGACAACTTCAGGTAGCATCCGGAATGCTACAACAACCTGTACATCAGCTTGTAATGCTGCCAGTTCCTCAACAAATTTTGGAGACTTCAGATTAGTGGGCTGCATAATATGTAATTGCTTTTCTACGGCATATTTCTTTACATCAGACTCGATCTTGGTTTTACGGCCTCTGCCGCCATATTTGTCTACAGACGTTATTACACCTACAATGTCATAACCCGCATTGTATAATATTTCTAAGCAAGGAACGGCAAAACCAGGTGTACCCATAAATATGATCTTCATTCTATGATGTTTTTATAAAAGAAAATTTAAAAGAAATGATACTTAATCGTAACTCAAAAGTCTAAAAGATATCCGATTAAAACTAATCGCAATTGGTATAATACGTTCTTATTTAAACCTAAGCTTTTTTATTATTATAATCACGTAATAAAAGTATATTTATACTTGGTTTATATGATACATTTATATTTTCATTATTTATAATACGCTGTTTTAAAGTTGTTTATGAGATATTTTTTTATTTGTCTACCGTTTTTGTTTTCTCAGCAACTTGGTTTTCAAGATCAGCTTCAAATTGATAATCCAA
>JALZVB010000388.1 GCA_023300835.1 Saprospiraceae bacterium
CACTTTCAACCAACGTCGTCGGAAACGCTACAGACGGTTTCTCTGATAGCCTTTCAGCTATATCTGGATCATCTACATCCATAGTCGGGCTCCAACTGATACTAGGCGCACATGTTCCGCCTGATCTAATATCAACAAAATCTCCTTCAAATATGGTTGTGTCTTGCGTAAGCAACTCATCAGAAAATTGCATAAGACTAGAGATGTCACTTATCTCTGTAAATGCTGTGTCGAATATTTCAATATCATCAATCCTTCCTAACATTGGTCCATCTAAGGCACCCGTACAATCTGGAGTTCCCACTCTTATCAAGTGATCTTCACCCATCAATACATCAAATAATAAGTTCTGAGTGCCTATAAAAACACCATCCAGATAAAGTGAATACTTTTTATCTTCTCTTGTAAAGATTAAATGATGCCAACAGTTTTCGAGATTCACTTTCTCAGAATATGATACAAACTCTGCCCTGTTAAAAAGATAGTCTACCCGCAACTCATTAATACTGCTCAAATAGCGTATCGTGAGCGAAGAATCACTATTACATTCATTCTTTATAGAGAATAATGTATAAGTCGTATTACTAGGTTCTATCCAGAAATTAAAACTTAAAGTGAAATCAGAACCAAAAACATCTTTGATAGCTGGATCTAGTGTAATTGTATCTGGAGAACCTGTAAAGTTTAAGGCTTGGGAGGACTCTCCTACCCCACAGATATAATCTACCTGTCCTGTAGAACTGCCACTATTAAAAGTACCCGTCTGCTCAGTAAGGTCTTGATTATCAAAGTAATAAGCAGCAACAGGAGCTACAACTTGTGCATGACTTGTAGGTAATGCTAGTAGAAAAAGAAAACTTAATATACCTAACTGAAAGAAACGTCTTATCATCCTTGAATAAATTAATTAACGTGTATGGAGAGTAACTTACAATAATCTATTGTTTAACGGAAATATGGGCAAAAAAATATCCAATTACCCATAAAAAGGGTAACTGGACTATTAATGAGATTGAGTTTTGCTCTTTTATATCTTCAGTACTTTGAATACATATTTCTTTTCTGATTCTTTACCAGAATATGACAACTGGACCACATGCATCCCATTGTTAAGTTGATCCAAATATACAGAACCCACTTGATTATTAATGGATTCAAAGCATAATTTTCCTACCAAATTATAAACCTTAATGTCAAAATTATCAGTCATCCCTTTGACATTGATATAACGGTTAAAGGTCGTTGGATATACGCTTATATCTTCATTATTATCATTAACGTCAATGCGAAGACTTACGATCTCCGAAAACTGAAATTGATAATTGAAATCTACTTGCTTTAGTCTGAAGTAGTGATTGCCAGAGTTCAGGTCTTCGATAGCAAAATTGTAAGCTAATTCGGAACTTGAATTCCCTGCAGCTGATACTTTTCCTATAGACCTGAATGCTGTTTCTAGACTCTTAGTATGTTCAATATCATAATAATCAGCATTAGATTCAAAAGCCGTTTTCCAACTTAGTAAAGCATCATTACCTTCTATTTTTTTAACGCTTATATCCAGAAATTCTACAGGCAATACTTGCAACAAATAGGAACAACTATCACCAGTCGATAATAATGGACAACCACCTATTGCTTCTCCCCAATATTGACAATCTATAGAATTGTATATCGGAATATCTGCTGGATCAACCCCTGCACAAGTGATACTACCATAAGTAATACTGCAGGTCTCACTGCCACTGGCATTGGCTATCGTTAACACATCTCCATTGTTACCTAAAAAACCAGTTCCAGGAAGATTCATATCAATATATCCACCTGGGATATCACAATTCGGATTTTCAGGATTACAGTAGTTTTTTACCAACGTAATGCAATCTCCCGCAGCCAAAATAAATTCAGCATTCATAACATAATCAGGAAAAGGCTGCGCATCGTCATCTCCTAATTGCCATGATGATATATCCACATCTGTTCCCACAGAGATATTACATAACTCAATGTATTCGTCTTGACTATTGACAATACCATCTTCATTGGTATCAAAGTCCATATCGCTTCCTGATGGATCAGCAAGGACAGCGTTTATTATGATACTGTCTATATGACATTGAGAAATTAGATTGTTCGCAAACAACAATGTAAGTAACATAATAATAGGAGTGTGAGTTCTCAACATGGATAGATCAAAGTTGGCTTTATGAAAAAGGTTTTATAGATTCATTAACATAAACTATACGGTGAACGCAGTCAACAAAGAATATGCTTAGAGAAAGATAACATTTTTTAAAGAAATGTAGAAAAAAGAGAAAGCCGTATTTAAGATCTTACTAAAAAGAAGTTTCTATGTATACGTTGATCGGAGTAATTAAGGGGTCTAAATAATCATCTTGAATTGCTCAAGGAGAAAGTATCCGTAGAAGATAAGTAACAAACATCCTTCCCACTTACATATACGTCTCGAAAACACCATAACACCAAACATTATTGTAACCGCAACCATAAACGGCAATGAGCTAGAGATGATTCCCGCAGGAATAGTAAGAGGTGCAATAAACGAAGGAATGGCTAATACAGCATAAGAGTTAAAAATATTAGATCCCAGTACGTTTCCTACCGCTATGGCATGTTTGCCTTTTTTAGCCGCTGAGATACTGACGACCACCTCAGGCAGAGATGTCCCGAGTGCAATAAATGTCAATGATATAATTTCTGGAGATATGCCTGCAGCGTGAGAAAAGCCCTCAATACCGTAAATAGTGTATTTAGCACCTATAAAAACTAAAATACCTCCCGCCAGCATTTTAATATAATCCATGGCTACAATCTCTATTTTTTCATCATTGGGTTCACTTGTTGTTCCGCGTACAGAATGCAGCAGAAAAATGATTAGAGCCAAAAGGTATAAAATTGCCTCACCAGTAGATAATGCGCCATCTCTCAATGTGAAAAAGAGTAAAAAAGCAGAACCAAAAAGCATAGGCATATCTATATCCCATAGGTCAAAATCTAGCCTAAGTTCCTTTCCTACGAGTGCTGTCAGTCCTAAAACCAATAGAATATTAGTAATATTAGAACCAATAGCGTTTCCTACCACAATTTCTGAAGTACCACTCAAGACAGCTGCAATAGAAGCCGCCAGCTCTGGGAGAGAAGTTCCGAATGCTACTATGGTTACACCAATAATAAAAGGTGATACTCCCATGGAAAGCCCAATTTTCTCTGCAGATTCTACAAATAAATCCGATGCCCACAGAAGAACAACTAGACTGATAATTGCTATTAAGATAAAAAGTGCCACCGCAGTAAAATTTTAATTGAAGTAAGAGAATCAAAAGTAGTTTAAAAATCAACGCTAGTTGACACTTATAAAGTAATTTTGTACCCAAATGGAGAAACCCGTTACCACAGAAGCCAATAAAGAAATGTCTTTTCTCGACCACCTCGAGGAATTAAGATGGCACTTATTCAGGTCATTGATGGCAATCGTAGTTATAAGTACTATCGTTTTCCTTTTTAAAGGCTTTGTTTTTAAGAACATCATCTTAGCACCTAAGAACAGTTCGTTTTTTACCTATCAATTTTTGTGTGGCCTTTCTGAGACGCTTTGTTTTAGTCCACCTAAATTTACGATTGCCCCAAGAGAATTGGGAGAGCAATTTTTTACCCACCTTAAGGTTTCTGTATGGCTAGGTCTGATTGTTGCCTTTCCTTATATATTTTGGGAATTTTGGAGATTTATCAAACCTGGATTGTACGAAACTGAAACTAAGGCTGCTAGGGGTATCGTTCTTTCTTGTTCCTTACTTTTTCTATCTGGGGTCTTGTTTGGGTATTATATCATAAGTCCATTTGCCATTACATTTCTAGCAGGATACTCCGTTGATAGTCAAGTCGTGAGTAGCCCCAGTTTATCCTCTTATGTCAATTACCTAACTGTATTTACAATTCCTACCGGCTGCTTATTTGAATTACCTATCGTTGTATACTTCCTGTCTAGAATAGGTTTATTGTCACCAGCGGTTATGAAACGCTATAGAAAACATGCCGTTATTGTGATATTGATAATTGCATCTATCATTACACCACCAGACATCATTACACAAGTGCTGGTCGGTATTCCTGTTTACTTTCTATATGAGCTAAGTATTGGTGTTTCTAGAAGGGCTTATGCTAAGTATCATAAGAAGTAGTAACTCTCCAATTAGAAACAATCATAAAAATCATCTAAACAACCTTTTATCAAGTTCAAAATCAACTTTACTTTCAGCAGTCAATTCGCTGTAATGCTCACTATTTGGGTTTAGAACTATATTCCTTTCAAACCTAATTATACACGAAGGAACTATAATTCCGAGACAGCCTTTCTTGAAATAATCATTACCTAAAATTTCAGTCCATTCTGGATGCTGTAGTTTATCCCAATCGGGATTCAGGTCATGGATATCAAGTTTCTTTATTTCCTTATCAAGACTATCAGGAATGGCTATTGTTTGTATTATGTATAGTGGTGGGACCAACTCTTTTTGTGTATGAACCAATAGTTCTAATACACATAATGCTCTTGATTCTGATGTATAAAGTGCTGGTGTTCCTATTGGATTCCATCTTCCTCCATATAGCTCAGCACCTTTACCTGAAAGGTCGTCCTGGTATTTCTTTTTTGTGATTCTATAGACCTTCATTTCTATGAATAAACACCATATTCCAACCTACCTATAATGTTTTTTACGTCGCTGATTCCAAAAGGTGTATCAAGTAATTCAATCGGTTTTTGGTAATCCAAGGATCGTATCTTACTATTCATCCATTTTTGGAAATTTGATTCGTTTTCAAATACATTATATCCAAACATATATAACTCAGATATCTGAATTAAATGAGCAGAAATATCACTTTTGAGAACCTTATCATCTGCATATCTGGTGAGTTGTCGTTCAGATACAGACAACATTTGTGCAGCTTGTTTAAGCGTAAGATTTGTGAATTCTAAAATTTGACCCAACTGTTTTACGGTCAGACCTTTACGGGTTAAGGCTATATAGTCTCGAGAGTTTTTTACTTCAATACCTCTTGAAGTGTCACTTAATACTTTTGCTAATTTAACCATAAACACCAATTTGTCTTTCAATATACAGACAATTTGGTATAAGATCAAATTCAGTCCAACACAATCCTACGATCTTACTTACATTCCAATGTAATAAAAGGACATACCATTTCCTCTAACGAAACCCCACCATGCTGGAAAGTATCAGAGAACAACCTGTTGTAATGGTTGTAGTTGTTGGGATATAAGAAGAAATAATTGTCTTTTGCAAAAATAAAGGTAGAGCTGATATTGGGCTTTGGCAAACCTACTTTATGGGGATCATCTTGTGCGATGACATGCTTCTTTTCAAACTTTACATTACGACCGACTTTGTACCGAAGATTTGTTGAAGTCTCCCTATCTGCAACGACTTTAGAAGGTTGGCTAACCCTAATGGTTCCGTGATCGGTAGTTATAAATAGTTTTATATCTTTCTCTGCCAGTGTCAACAGGGCATTCCAAATAGGTGAATTCTTGAACCATGATAACGTAAGTGAGCGGTATGCTTTTTCGTCAGAAGCCAATTCTTTTAGGACTTCCATCTCTGTTCTGGCATGCGACAGCATATCTATGAAATTATATACAATAACGGTAAGATCGTTATTGAGACAATTATGGATGTTATCCTGTAAGTGTCTCGCATCATTGTTATTGGTTATCTTAAAGTATTGCCATTTTAGATCTTTGTGTAGCAGTCGTTCTATTTGCTTTTCTAGAAATTGGCCTTCATATTGATTCTTTCCGCCACTTTCGTTATCGTTTAACCAATACTTAGGGAAATTCTTCTGGATATCCAGCGGTGTCATACCTGCAAAAATCGCATTCCTAGAGTATTGCGTAGCTGTAGGTAAAATCGACAAGAAGTTTTCTTCAGATATTATTCTGTAGAAATCTTCAATTACAGGCTTTATCATTAACCACTGATCATACCTGAGATTGTCAAATAATACCAAGACATTACTTTTATCTTTATCAAGTTGTGGAAACAGTTTCTTTCTCAATAGATTGTGAGAGAACGTCATGTCCTCATCTCCCATCCAGTTCTGATAATTTTTCTCTACGTATTTACAGAACTCACTATTAGCATCTTGTTTTTGTGTATCTAATATAGCTTTGAGAGAATCATTTTCTGACTCATCCAATTTTAATTCCCAGTCTACTATCTTCTTATAAAGGGCATTCCACCCTTCTAAGTCTAATCCACTATGGATCTCTAGAGATATATTTCTGAAATCCTGCTGATAACTAGTTGCTGTCTTCTCTGAAACAATACGTTTGTTATCTATGACTTTTTTAAGCGTCATCAAGATTTGGTTAGGATTCACTGGTTTTATAAGGTAATCATTGATCAATGAACCTATGGCATTCTCCATCAAGTCTTCCGCCTCATTTTTGGTAATCATAACGATGGGAAGCGATTTATTAGTCGCTCTTATTTTCTCTAGTGTTTCTAATCCAGTTATACCTGGCATGGATTCGTCCAGAAAAACGCAATCTATTGTATTATCAGTTGCCAAAACATCTAATGCATCATGCCCATTGGTAACTTCGATGACTTCGTAACCCTTTTTGGCAAGGAAAAACAATTGTGGCTTTAGTAAATCTATTTCATCGTCAGCCCAGAGGATTCTTACTTTTGACATCTATACAATTTTTGGTTTTTCAGTGAAAATTATGACTTCACGATTCTACAGCAAAGGTGGCATAATAAAGCATATCGAACGGATTGCATTTTACTTCTAGTACTTTTGCTACTAGATATGAGTAAAATAAAGATAATTAACGACCCTATTTATGGCATGATTTCATTTCCATATGAGATACTATACGACATAATAGACCACCCTTATTTCCAGCGACTTAGACGAATCTCACAGATGGGATTAACTAACTTAGTCTACCCTTGTGCCAATCACAGCCGATTCAGTCATGCACTTGGCGCTCTGCACCTTATGACAGAAGCCATTGATACATTGAAAAAGAAAGGAGTTGAAATAAGTGAAGACGAACATCTAGGCGTATGCGCTGCGATACTGCTGCACGATGTGGGTCACGGCCCAATTTCACATGCATTAGAACAGCTTATCTATCCCAAGCATCATGAAGATATATCATTAGATATAATGATAAAGTTCAACGAAATCTACGAAGGACAATTGGATACAGCTATTTCTATATTCAAGGGAGAATACAACCGACCGTTCTTGAAAGACCTCGTGTCGAGCCAACTCGATATGGATAGAATGGACTACCTTACTAGAGACAGCTTCTTTACTGGTGTTGCAGAGGGAGTTATTGGGTATAAGCGCATAATCTCTATGATGAATGTCGTGGATGATGAGTTGGTTGTAGAGGAAAAGGCAATATTTTCAATAGAGAAATTCTTGGTAGCTAGACATTTCATGTATTGGCAGGTGTATCTGCATAAAACATCTATAGCGGCAGAGAAGATGTTGCAGAAGTTTATCATGCGAGTCGACAAAATATGCTATAATCAAAATGACAATTTATTGTCAAAAACAGCTTTAGGCACTTTTTTTGCAAAAATAGGCATGAGATCGGAAGAG
>JALZVB010000389.1 GCA_023300835.1 Saprospiraceae bacterium
GGAGCTACGGCACGTATATCTTCTGTAACTTTATCAGCATACTGCTCAAAGTTCTTGTTGAACAAATCGGCTAACTCAGCTTGTTTATTATCGAACATGACTTTGTCCGTCCATGCGTTTCTAGGGTTCAGTAACTCACTAGGCACGTCTGGACAAGAAGTAGGAACATTCAGATTGAACGTATCTGTTGTTTCATACGATACATTATCCAGTTTCCCTTCCATTGCAGCAGTTATTAAGCTACGTGTATATTTAAGAGATATTCTGTGACCTTCACCATATTCTCCTGCGACCCATCCTGTATTGACTAACCATAGATTGACATTACTTTGCTTGATTTTCTGACCTAGGAGTTGGGCATATTGGTTAGGATGTAATGGTAAAAAAGGCGCTCCAAAACATGCTGAAAAAGTTGCCATTGGTTCTACGACGCCTTCTTCAGTACCAGCTACTTTGGCTGTGTAGCCAGATATAAAATAGTACATCGCTTGCTCTGCTGACAACTTAGATATAGGAGGAAGTATTCCAAAAGCATCACAAGTCAACAAAAATATATTTTTGGGCGGTGGCGCTATCGTATCATGATAGTGATTTTCTATATGTTCTATAGGATACGAAACCCTTGTGTTTTCTGTGATTTCTGTATTCTCAAAATCTGGTCTGCTACTTCCTGGATGAAAATTAATATTCTCAAGAATAGCACCTGGTTTGATCGCATTGAAGATACTAGGCTCTTGCTCTTGTGTAAGACCAATACACTTAGCATAACATCCACCTTCAAAATTGAAAACGCCATTATCTGACCAGCCATGTTCGTCATCTCCTATCAACTGTCTTGTTGGATCAGCAGACAAGGTTGTTTTTCCAGTTCCACTGAGACCAAAGAAAATAGAAGTATCTCCATCTGTTCCTACATTAGCAGAACAGTGCATGGACAGTACATTTTTCTCAGAAGGTAAAATGTAATTAAGGACTGAAAAAATGCCTTTCTTGATTTCTCCTGTATAGCCACTTCCGCCTATCAGTATTGTCTTGGTTGTGAAGTTGATTATAGAAAAGTTCTCTGCAAGTGTTCCGTCCGTTTCTGGATCTGCTTTACAACCTGGCGCACATATGACTTTCCAGTCTTCTTTAAAAGTAAGAATCTCTTCTTCTTTCAAGTTAACAAACATGTTATCTACAAAGTGCGCACTCCATGGGTACTCTGCGATAACTCTTACTTTGAGTTGAAATTCAGCATGCGCTACAATCGCAGCATCCTTTATGTAGAGATCTTTGCCTTGTAGGTAATCTAAAACTTTAGTTTCTAATTGGTTAAAATACTTAACCTCGATGGGCTTATTGATACTATTCCAATCTACGGAGTTAGCGGTAATATCATCTTTAACAATGAATCTATCTTTGGGTGACCTTCCCGTGAATTTTCCTGTCTTAATCGTAAGCGTACCATTATGTGATAAGGTGCCTAAGTTCTTCTGCAGGGTTTCTTTCTGCAATTGATTAGGTTTCAAATTCCAAAACGCAGTTTTGAAGTTATTGATCCCGTAATTTGATAATTCAGAGGTGGGGCTTTTAATTCCAGATTGCTTCATCTTAGTTTTCTTAGTTTATTATATCAATTAGTTAATAAAATGAAAAATGAATTTACTATCCTTATAAATTCCATCGGAATTAAAACTCGAGTATTAATACCTCAACGGAATCAAGAATAATACCAACAAATTAAGCTACTACTGAACGATTGCTTAGTGTAAAAAGAACATAAAGCCCCAAGGTTTCCTATCATATCCATAGTGTAAAAAACACGTTAAGCCCGTTCCTATTAAGTATAAGTTGGACAAATATTTTAATTTCTAATGTGTTAATTTTATGTTAATCCTACTTTTACCATTTCGACACTAAGCCTATATTATCTAGATAGTTAATAGTATCGCCAATTTATCATCTGTTTATTCTAAGAATACAGTAGGGGTATTTGGCTTGAGGTGCATCCTATAGAACAAATAGGAACGTTATGGGAAATACATCAAAATATTTGGCAATTAGAGATTTAGAAATATTCAATTCTCTGCCAAAAGCTCAAAAAGAAAACCTTATTCACCATGTTACGCATGTTAAAGTAAATAAGGGCGACTATGTCTATCATGCTGGTGATGCTATTTCCAATGTATATATCGTTATCAACGGATCTGTCAAAACAGGGTTGGTTACATCCAATAGCAATGCCTTGATAAAGGAGATTGTGTACAAAAACGAATTTGTAGGTGAGAATGTATTGTCAGGGACCAAGAATAGATCTGAATTTGCACAAGCGCTTACAGATGTTGAATTATTCAAATTTCCTGTAAGTTACTTCAAGGCCTTACTAGAACAGAACCCTGAATTATGCCAAGCCATAACTAGAATTCTGATTACAAAGATGTCCCACCTAGAACAACGCATGAGCAACTATGTGTTTAAAAAAGCACATACTAGAATAGTTAATTTCCTTAAAGAAATGGCAGATGTCCAAGGCATCAAGATAGGACTACAAGAGGTACTCATAAACCATGGTTTATCTCATATAGAAATTGCCAATATCACAGATACATCAAGGCAGACAGTGGCCAGAGTTCTAGGAGAATTAAAGCGTGGGAATCTGATTCACTTCAGTGATAGAAAACCAAGTAAAATTTTAATAAGAAATATATTGAACCTTAGTTGATCGATGTGGTTTTTATGGCCCTTGCATTTCGTTGTGCAGGGGTCTTTAACAAGGTTAAAATAGTTAGATAGTTAAAATAGTTTTTTCATAGATGGTTAAGCACCTGCAGTTCTCATAGCCTGCAGGTGTTTTTTATACCAGCCTTATCACATAGTATTCTATAGCGTAGAAGGACAGACAAACTTTGTTCGTTTCATTCCTGTCTGTGCCAATGCCTTGAATCCACCTGTTACATCTATTATATTATGAACACCACGAGACTTGAGTATAGACTCGGCAATAACTGATCTATATCCACTCTGACAGTGAATATGAACAATCTCATCTGTATCAAACGATTTCAAGTGATTATTGATATCTGACAATGGATAGTTATCCGCAATTGCCATATGTTCTGCTGTATATTCTGATGGCTTTCTGACATCCACAATGACAGTTGTATCTGTATGTTCTTGTTCTGCTAACTTCTCTGCAGTTATCGTATTTATTTGGTCTACCGGTTTACCAGCTTTTTTCCAAGCTCCTACCCCACCTCCAAGATATCCTAACACATTATCAAATCCTACTCTTGATAATCTCGTAATGGCTTCTTTTTCTTTTCCATCATCAACGATAAGTAGGATGGGTTGTTTCACATCTTTGATCAACTCCCCTACCCATGGTGCAAAACTGCCATTGATACCTATAAATATAGATTGCGGAACATGCGCTTGCTTATAATTATCTTGATGACGTACATCTAATACGATCGCCCCACTCGTGTTGGCAATATTCTCAAATGAAATAGGATCCAATGCTTTATCACCAGATTCAATGACCTGATCTATAGATAGGTAACCCTCCTTGTTCATCTTAACATTGAGTGGAAAGTAATCAGGTGGTGGCGCAAGATCAGCGGTTACTTCAGCAATAAATTCTGCTTTGGTCATATCTGGCCTCAATGCGTAATTCATTTTCTTCTGATTACCCAAGGTGTCCACTGTTTCTTTCATCATATTTTTGCCACAAGCTGAACCTGCTCCATGCGCGGGATACACAATAACGTCATCCGCCAGAGGCATTATTTTATTACGCAGACTATCAAAAGAAAATCCTGCCAAGTCTTCCATAGTCAGGTCTCCAGCTTTCTGAGCGAGATCAGGTCTACCAACATCACCTAAGAATAGCGTATCTCCTGTAAATATCGCATGGTCCTTTCCTGCTGCGTCTTTCAATAGATAGGTTGTGCTTTCCATTGTATGTCCTGGCGTATGCAGTGCAACAATCGTTATATCACCTAGCTTAAAAACTTGGCTATCCTTAGCTATTATAGCATCAAATTTTGGATTGGCATTAGGACCATAGATTATGGGGGCCCCAGTTTTTTCTGATAAGGTTACGTGTCCACTAACAAAATCAGCGTGAAAATGTGTTTCAAAAACATATTTGATCTTTGCACCATTTGCCTTCGCTCTATCGATATAAGGCTGTACCTCTCTTAGTGGATCTATGATGGCCACTTCTCCCTGGCTCTCAATATAGTATGTGCCTTGGGCTAAACAACCTGTGTATATCTGATCAATTATCATATAAAATCTTGTTTTGGAGCTATAAAAGAACAATAAACTCATATATCAAATACAAAATTATTGAATTTGTTCATATCTAACAATAGATTGCCATCAATAAGGCAAGTTTAACGGAGATCGTGATTATATAAATATGATGCTTATGTCAAACTACATTAATATTAAGCCTAATTTATATCTTTGTGCTTTTCAATCTAGTAGCTAATTTTTAAAGCAATATTATGATGCCATGGTTAATTATGCCAGACTTTGCAAGTTCAGCCGTTTGGTTAAGTTTATCGACTTTAACTTTTCTTGAAATTGTCTTAGGAGTTGATAATATCATCTTTATTTCCATCGCTGCTGGAAAAATCAAGAAAGAAGAGCAAGCCAGAGCTACCAATATCGGACTAGTACTGGCAATGGTTATAAGAATAGCCTTATTGTTTGGAATCTCATGGTTGATAGCTATGGAGGAGCCATGGTTAAGTTTCGACAATAGTTTTGTAAGTGCAGGATTTTCTGGACAAAGCTTAATTCTTATAGCGGGTGGTCTTTTTCTATTGTACAAAAGTGTAACAGAAATTCACCATAAGCTAGAAGGTGAACATCTAGAAGCGCAAGGTGCAAATGCCGTAAAAGCTTCTTTTTCAAGTGCCATCGTACAGATTACATTGATAAACATCGTTTTCTCGTTTGATTCAATTCTTACAGCAGTAGGTATGACCAATGGTGTTGAAGGCGCTCTTGTCATAATGGTTATTGCCGTTGTAGTATCCGTATTGATAATGATGATGTTTGCGGGACCAGTCGGCCGATTTGTCAATGATCACCCTACTATACAGATGTTGGGGCTTTCATTTTTAATACTGATAGGATTTATGTTGATTCTAGAAGGTGGACATTTGGCTCACTTGAGTTTCTTGGGTAATGAGATAGGAATTGTGCCTAAGGGTTACCTCTATTTTGCAATAGCATTCTCGTTACTTGTTGAATTTCTCAATATGAAATTGAGGAAAAAAGTAGTGCCTATCCAATTGCATAATGCAATGGAAGAGGCTAATAAAGGAGGAATTAATTTATAATTATTAAATAATAACTGTGCAGTTTAACCTTACCAATGATTTAGTGTTTTTTGATATCGAAGCAACAGGACTCAACGTTGTCAAGGATAGAATTGTACAGATCGCATTAATTAAGTTTCAACCTGGCCAAGAAGAACCTATAGAACTAGAGATGATGGTCAATCCTGGTGCCGTTTTAATTTCTGAAGAAGCGTTTAATGTTCATGGTATATCTGCTCAGATGGTTGCCAGTAAACCTACATTTCCTCAAGTTGCTCAACAGTTACTTGATTTTATAGGAGATGCTGATCTGTCTGGGTATAACTCGGACAGATTTGACATTCCGATGCTTATGGAAGAATTTGCTAGAGCTGGTATCAATTTCCATACGGACAATAGAAAAACTATAGATGTACAGAAGATCTTCTACAAGATGGAACCGCGGACGCTATCTGCAGCTTACAGAGTCTTCTGTGATAAGAAGATAGAGAATGCACATGATGCCCTAGAAGATGTAAGAGCAACCGTAGAGGTCCTCAAAGGACAGTTAAAAAAATATTCTGATGTAGACTTTATAGATGGAGATGGATTCAGCCATCCTACACCTATACGTAATGATATGACGGCATTAGCAGAATTCACTACTGACTCTAGAATGCTCGATGCCACACAGCGGCTCAAGATTAATCACAATGGAGAAATTGTATTCAATTTTGGTAAATACGCAGGAAAAAACGCTAAAAAGGTTCTTCTAGCTGATCGCCAATACTATAACTGGATCATGCAAAAAGACTTTTCCGCTCAAGTAAAGCAAATTATCAAAGGACTCGTATCACAAGAAAAGAAACAATAACAACGTTAATTAAGTAGGATGACGAAACCTTTCCTACATATAATATTTCTCTGTTCCGTTCTACTTATATCAAGTTGCGAAACTAACACTGATGGATGCCTTAACATCTTTTCTAACAATTATGATGTAAATGCATCATTTGAATGCGATTCATGTTGCATTTTTCCTGATTACGCTATAGAACTATCGATGATCTATGACACGTTTCCTGGTTCCCTCAATAATAGGCAGTTCTACCCTATAGACGATATGGGTAATTTCATTCAGATACAACGTATACAATTTGCGTTATCTGACTTTAAGGTTTACGCGATAGATTCGATAATAGAATCTATCGATACTGTAATAGGGTTATCAACTACACTAAAGGATGATTTTATCGTTCTAGAGAAGGATAGTAGCGTTACACGTACCTCCAGAATAATAGGGAAAACAGATCGAGAATTCTACATAGACAGTGTCAGCTTTCAGTTAGGTTATAATATAGATAATATATCCCCAATAATTGAATCGAATCTCCTAAGAACTGGGAGCAATCTATATAGTATGTTATTACTGGATAGTATGTACGTGGATAGTATCAATACTTTCTACGAAGGCCGAGTGGAATTATTATTTCCAGACAGTACTTTCCATAAAATTGAAATAAATGAATTCCAAGATCAGAGGTATAGCTTTGACATAAACAGAAGACTCCCTAGAGGGATAGACTGGGATATATCGATTCAACTAGATGCCAAGAACCTTGTAAGCGGTATAGATTCCACATCTACAGAAGCAGAAATAAATGAACTGATAAAGCTCAACCTTCCGCTGTCTATCATGTTACAATAATATAGAACAAACCTAAAAGGACAATAAAAGTAAGTTATGAAGGCATGGTATATAATAATAGCAATAGGTGTCATTATAACAGCATGCTCAAGAGAGACGGCGCCTGAAGAAAATGAAAAAGACCTATCTGCTATTCCATATGCCCCACTATCATTTACGCCGACCTACCCAGATGACTATCCACGCATGGAAGTTCCTGAGAACAATCCCATTACTGTAGATGGCGTAAACCTAGGTAGACATTTATTCTATGATCCGATTCTCAGTCTAGATAGTACACTATCCTGTTCTTCTTGCCACCTTCCACAAGGAAGTTTTACAGATAATAAAGCATTCAGTGAAGGCGTAGATGGAAGTGTTGGCGCAAGAAGCTCTATGTCATTATTGGACGTGGCATTTGCATATAATGGCTTATTCTGGGACGGGCGAGCACAGACACTTGAAGAACAAGCCTTATTACCCGTTGAGGATCCAATAGAATTACACAATACTTGGCCAGATGTCATTGACAGATTTAAAAGACATAGAAATTATGATACTCTATTCCGTAAAGCATTCGGTATTATCAAACCAAGTGAAATAACCAAAGAATTAGCGGCTAAGGCCATTGCTCAGTTTGAAAGAACACTTGTTACATCCGGTAATAGTAAATATGACAGACGACAGAGAGACGATCCCAATACATTTTTTACTGAGCAAGAAAACATAGGAAGACAGATCTTCTTTGAAGACAACCCAGCAGAATTTCCTGATGGACAGTGTTTTCATTGTCACAACAGACCACTTTTTACAACTAACGAATATGTAAACAACGGTATTGATCCAGCAGAAAATGGTGACGACTTCCCTGATTTAGGGAGATTTTTAGTGACTGGGGAGAAATTAGACAAAGGTAAATTCAAAGTCCCAACAATAAGAAACATGATACATTCTGCACCTTATATGCATGATGGTAGATTTGAAACACTAGATGAAGTTCTAGATCATTATCTTTCAGGAGGACATCCTTCTATAGGTAAAGATGTTAATATTCTTCCTGTAGATTTGACCAACTTTGAGAGAGAATCACTCAAGGCTTTTATTCTTACGCTGACTGATGATGACTTTCATAATAATCCAGCTTACAAATCACCCTTTTAGAATAATATGATCAATCTAGTTCCGGGCTTAAGTCTTCTTGGAAGTAATATTTATCTGATGTAAACCAGAATATCAAAAGCATGATGTCTATCAACCCTCCAAACACAAAACCTACATTGAGGCCCATAGACATGAGCAAGGAACTAGGTATTGTTTCTAAATAAACATATTGAGCTATCGTAAAAATAAATGAAGCTCCAAGAATTGTCATTACAACTAAAGGTACACTATTACGTCTACTGCTAAATGTAAACAGCCCAGCTATTATATATAAAGCTGAAAAGACAAGACCTATATATCCAGTTTTAACTAGAAATTCTTGTAATTCTGGGCCAACATAGGTTACATCCTGAAGCAGACCTAATACTGAATTGTTGGCAGTTGTATCGTTATTGGTAGGCTCAAGACCTAATTTTGCTCTAATTGTATCTAACTTGGCTCTATCTCCTTCACTATCAAGATTATTCTCAATATCAATATTATCAAGAATCATATCTTTTAACTCTAACACCTCAACAGTATTAACTTGCTTAATATCGTTGATGGCTCCACATCCTCCTATGAGAGCCATTAATACAGCTATCACGGTAACCCAAGTAGGCCTTTTCATCTCAAAGAAATATAGTTAAAAAATATCAACCTTATAAAGTAGTCTAATCGAAATTTAACCAATTATCTCAACATAAGAATACACTTCTCGACTAATCTGGGTTAATTTCCGATAACATATGATTGCGGGAGGAATATTTTAAACTGACTGCCTTTACCTAAGTCACTTATCAACTTCACTCTACCGCCTAATCGTTCTACAGACTTGCTTACAAGTCCGAGACCTAGACCACTTCCTTTGATTTCACCTTTTTTGATACGCTTAAACATTTTAAAAACGTAGTCGTGATATTTACTCTCAATCCCTATTCCATTATCTTTTATTGAGAATTCATGCATTCCTCCAGTCTCCTGGTAAGAAATAGAAACATGTGGATTGTCATTTTCGTTATACTTCAGACCATTTTCTACAAGGTTCTTAAATATCACAGTTAACAATGAATTAGAACTGTAAACGGTAGGCAAATTCTGAAACTCTAATGTGCCATTAATGTCAGAAAGCTTTTCAGAAAGCATGACTTGTACTTGATTCATTATGTTATCAGTATTGACAACTTCATGGTACATTTCATCAGATTTGAAATCTAAAAACTGCGAAAGATCATCAATTAAAGTGTACAATTGAGTGATACTATTTTTGACTAATGAGAATTCTCCTTTGAAGTTTTCTCGTTGACTCTCTGGCAATTTCTTTTCTATTAGACCTGTAATACTAGAAACAACTCGCATGGGTTCTTTTATATCATGTGAAGCTATGTAACTAAATTGTTCCATTTCCTCAAGGCTGATTTTAAGTTTTTCGTTTTTATCATCAAGATCTGCTGTACGTAACTTAACCTTTGTATCCAATATTCTATTGTAAAACAGAAGACTCAATAATATAAGACTAGACATAAATCCAAAATATATTGTACTCTTTTTCTGAGACTGAATCTTATTGGTCAATTTTATTTTCTCTGTCTGTGCATCCTTGTCTCTTAATCTTTGTTCAAACAATTTTAGTGCATTCATATTCTTTTCAGAATAAAGCGAATCTTGTAATACATTAAGACGGTTTGCGTACTTGTAAGCACTTTCATATCTACCAAGTTTTACATAACATTTTTCTATTTTCTTAGTTAATTTTTCCATCGAATAGAAGTCCGAAATTTCTAAGAACTGTATCGCCTGGGAATAATTTTTTACACCGTGTAGATATTTGGCATCAGCATAATCCATATCACCACAAAAACTAAAAAAATCTTTCTTAAGAATATGGTCTTTAGATTCTTCTACACCTGACTCTTTAAGAAGATCAAAGTTTCTCTGAAACAACTCCTGTTCATTTTGTTTAAAATATACTTGAGCTAACTGCAGCCTTATAGGATCTACATACTGGTTTACCTCATTTTTAATTGCTAGATCTATAGCCTGTTCAGCATAGTAAGCTGATTTTTTATAATTGATAGAATCTTCTAAATAAAAATGTGCATTTCTAGAACAGGCAATAATTTCAAATCTCACATCTTCAATTTTTTTACATACACTTACATATTTGGCAAGAGCAGAAGAAGCGTCTTTTAATTCTTTAGATTTAGTTTTGAAAATGATAAGTAAATCAAGATAGTAAGCCAATTGCTTAGGTTCGTTAGGATCTACAAGTTCTTCGTATTCATACATCTTTTCCTCAGCATCTGTTATTCTTCCGTAATCTAGATAAGAATATATTTCTGAGTATAATGGATTAGCGTATTTTGATTTTTCGATCCTATCCGTGAGGTAAAGATCTTTTAGATAAGCATAGTATTCTGGGTTGCCTTCGTAGTATCTAAGGTAAATATTAGATCTAATAATCCATACGGCAAAATCAGACCCTTGATCATAATTTCCATACTTCTTAGCCAGATTAAATCCTTCGATACCATATCGACTGAGCATCTCATGGTTGTCGTCAGATGCATATAACAACTTGCAAGCATGGTGGAGAACGTTAATTCTTTCAGACCTGTTGAGCTTTTCGTCAAGTAGTGTTGTAAGACTGTCTAATTGAATTTCTGAACTAGATTCACATAAAGTTGTGGACACTAATCCAATAACTAAGAGAATGGTTAACAAGTTTTTCAATGGCAACATAAAGGTTTCTTTTGCACCTCATCAAGATCTGTACTTGGTGAAGTATGGGTAATAGTCATCATCTATAAGACACAATTACATCGTGCTACCCTAATTGAAAAAATTGTTTTCAATAGAAATGTAACCCATGCGTCAGATGACTATTCTGAACATACACATGTAAAGTATTGTCTACTTACTAACCTCTTCCCTCTATTTTGATGTTCTACTAATGAAGATGTTGACAAAACATATAAGACCAAGGTCGTGCCAAGAAGACAGCAAAAGTGTCTGATACTTTCCATTTAACAAAAAAATCATATCACCAATTATCCATTATTGTGTTCAATCATCCGCCTTAAGGCAAGTAGAGAACCGAAATGTAGTGACTCATGAATAACATTAAACCGCATAGCACTCTCTATAGATCTCAATTCGATATCAATAGATGTTTTGTATGTTGTATATTCCTTAAACATATTGTTGTCATAATCCAATTCAAATTGCGCAATGGCCTCCGCATCTATTTTTTGATAAGATTCCAAATCAGCAGCAGTATAATAACGAGATGGTTTGGTACCTTTCTTAAATTCTTTTACCATATCCATATCTACAAACAATTTGTTGTCTGAAAGCCCATAAGTAAGAAGCTGCTGAGTTACAATGACATGTGCATAATTCCAGATAATGTTATTATTGAACCCTGTAGGTATTTCGTTTAAATCATCAATAGACATTGGGGTCATCAATCCAACATAGGCTTTCCTTACTTTCTTGATACTATTTATTATTTCTTTCATAATTGATTATTGTTATAAAATTTCTTCGCTCTTTCTATATACAGTTCCTCTAAAGTGATAGAGAATTTTTTCTTCTTTCTCATCAT
>JALZVB010000390.1 GCA_023300835.1 Saprospiraceae bacterium
CACCTGCTATCTGGTATCTATTACTATCTAGAAAACTTATTGGCTCATAACCTAGTTGTGGTGCAGTGTTTTGAACAGCAATAAAGTTAGTTCTAAAACTACTTAAAAACTGGAGGTTTTCATTTACGTAAGTAGAGTAGCCCAATGCAAAATTGAAAATACTTCTTCTTCCGCCAAGTAGTTTGGTGTTTTCTCCTATACCATTTGTGATAGTAAATATGTCATAATCTCCGATTGCTGGATGGAACGCTATATTACCATAGACTTCTGAGGAGTCTCTAAATAAATAAGTATAACCGAAATTGAACTCCCATGTATCTTTTATTTGAGCCTCAATACCATAAGCAATGATACTTTCACTTGTATTGGTTTCTTCAATCAGCTCTACAGATAATTTTTCATAACTGGCAGACCTAACAGGTTCAAGATACTTTGGTGTTTTTATAACCAACCCCATTCGCCCTAATCTAGTATCATAAGTAACTCCTATCTTAGTAATATTACCAAAGTAGGATGCAAACCTCATATCCAACCTATTAGAAATTGAATTAGCATCTAGCTGAGTTTCTATGTCATAGTTTTCATAAGTAAGCCCAAAGTTATATTGTGTTGTGAATATGCTCCAGAACTGGCTTACTCCAATCGATAACTTGTCATTGATTTGATAACTACTCCCTATTCCTAGCCACTTTTCATCTCCGCTATATTTGTATCTAAATAATGCGTCATTTCTGATATTGTCAATAAGTTCCTGATTATTATAATTGACTTCATTGTTCCATCGATCTTTTTGTAGATAGGTAAAGACAAAGTCAAATTCACCAAGAGAAGTTTTATAAGTTATCAGACTGGGGCTGAGTGAAAAATTGTAATTGTTGGTCTCTTGATCACTGTTAAAGTAGTTCCCAAAATTGTGGTGATCCAAAGTTGGCATTACCAAAGCTAAATCTAATCCTTTGTCTTTAGCATAACTTAAGGCTCCTGGGTTATAGTAGACCATGCTCAGATCATCATTACCCGCAGTTACTGAACCACCTAATAGTGTACTTGTAAGACCATATTGTAGCGTATTATAGAAAAAGGATTGTGCATGCACGAGTTGAGGCAGGGCAATCAATATGTAAAAACAGGCATATCTAATCCACATCTGAGATAATAAGGTACTTGTGATACGTATATCATGAAAAAACGATGCCATTAAATCCATATTTTATTTTAAATGAATCTATAACAACCCTCTTTTCTACTAAAAATACACATTGTTGCAATATTTTGAATTAATCTATTCGGTTTTAGTCGAGCTCGACTAACAATAATGCTATATTTGCTCAAAATAATCTGATCACCACTAGAGAACGCATATTAACTACAGCTATAGATCATTTCAATCGAGATGGTTACCATGCGTTTACACTAGCGGATATAGCCAGTGTATGTGAAATGAGTAGAGGTAATCTGGCTTATCATTTTAAGTTTAAGGAAACGATACTAGATAGTATTGCAACTATTATGAAGGAAGATATTACGGCGCTTCAGCTTAAGCGTAAGAGTTATCCTGCTTTCTATAACCTGCATCTTGATATCAGGACTAGCAGGATTTTGCAACGACGATATCCATTTGTTTTTAGAGACATGTCAGTTCTGGAATATGGTTCCATCAAGACATTGATGTCAGGCTGGTCAGAATTAACAATAGATAGATATAAAGAAGCCTTTGCTTATGGTGTTTCTGTTGCAAATATTATAGAAGAACCATTTGACGGAATATATAACCAACTCGCTGTCAATGCGTGGTTAGTAAGTTACTACTGGTTGGC
This sequence comes from Saprospiraceae bacterium, assembly GCA_023300835.1. Classification (GTDB taxonomy): domain Bacteria; phylum Bacteroidota; class Bacteroidia; order Chitinophagales; family Saprospiraceae; genus RFSX01. The sequence continues at coordinate 1,818 of JALZVB010000390.1, forward strand.
ACAACAAGCGGTCAGAGAGGTAGGACCATCTAAGCCAGAGAAAGTTATATGGAGTTCTATCATGCCTTATTTCACAGAGAAAGGGTTGGTAGAATTTGGAAATTATTATGGAGAAGCATTTAAAGAGTCACTGGGTAAACCTTTAGAAAAATTTGAAGGGCCATTATTAGCTACAATTAAGAAATTATAATTATGCACCAAGGATATTTTACAGAAGAACACAATTTGTTCAGAGAGGGGTTGAGAACTTTTCTAGCCCAGGAGGTTACGCCGCATATTGATAAGTGGGAAGCAGAAGGTAAGATACCAAGATCAATTTGGCCTAAGTTAGGAGAAATGGGATTCTTAGGTGTCAAGTATCCTGAAGCTTACGGTGGTATGGATTTAGATATTTTCTATACCGTCATTCTATTAGAGGAATTACAACGTGTTAACTCAGGTGGATTTGCCGCAGCTGTATGGGCTCATACTTACCTAGCTATGACCCATCTTAATGCAGAAGGATCAGAAGAAATCAAGCAGAAATATCTTGCCAAGAGTATCAGCGGAGAGATGATAGGTTGCCTATGTATAAGTGAGCCAGCTGGCGGATCAGATGTAGGTGCGATGAGAACCAAAGCTGTAAAAGACGGCGACGAATATGTCATCAATGGATCTAAAACTTTTATTACAAATGGTGTCTATTCAGATTACCTGGTTGTGATAGCTAAGATGGATCATGAGGACAACCCTAAAGCCATGGGAGTATTTTTAATAGATAGAGATACACCTGGGGTAAGTGCTGCTAAACTGGATAAGCTGGGTTGGAGAGCATCAGATACAGGAGAGATTGCATTTGATAATGTAAGAATTCCAGCTTCTAATATGATGGGAGAACCTGGTAAAGGTTTCTATTATGTGATGCAACATTTTGCACTTGAGCGATTGATCATGGGTATCAATGCACATGC
>JALZVB010000391.1 GCA_023300835.1 Saprospiraceae bacterium
TCTTCCGATCTACTGCTTAGTATACTCTGGTCTCTTGTAGTTGCAGTACTAGCGGTTGGCGATAGAGCGTTGGTCTGGCGTCGGGCGATTGGCTGCGGCTTTCTTTATGACGCCAGCAGCTGGCTAACTGCTGTGTATTGGCAGCTACGTTTTAACTTTTTATGATCTCTTGTAATTCCTCTAAACTATTGGTAGACAATAGCTTAATGGAGGAGGAAAATCTGGATACGCTGGTTGTAACGGCTGATAAGATAGAATATACAGATGGTGTCGAGGTTGAGGATTACGAGATTCCCAGATATCAGTCTACAGCGACTAGGAAAAGTGATCTGATACATACTAAATTGGAAATAGCTTTTGATTGGAGTAAACAACATGTGTTTGGGGTAGCGACGATTACGGCAAAGCCTTTTTTCTATAATTCGAGCATATTAGAATTGGATGCGAAGGGGTTTGATATCAAAAAGGTAAGTATGGGTTCGCAGGAACTTAAGTATACTTATGATAATGAGAAACTTACAATCAACCTTGGTAAAGAGTACAATAGAGATCAAGAATATACAATATCAATAGACTATACAGCTAAACCTAATGAAGGTGCTTCTGCTGGTAGCTCAGCTATAACCTCTGACAAAGGACTATTTTTTATAAATCCATTGAGTGATAATCCTACTAAACCCCAACAGATTTGGACACAGGGAGAAACGGAGAACAGCTCAAGATGGTTTCCAACAATAGACAAACCTAATGAGAGGTGTAGCCAAGAAATTTACCTGACGGTGAAGGACAAGTTTCAAACACTTTCTAATGGTGTACTTATCTCTTCAGTTAAAAACAGTGACGGTACGAGAACTGATTATTGGAAACAAGATAAGCCACATGCGCCATATTTATTTATGCTAGGTGTAGGTGAGTATACCGTTATTGAAGACAGCTGGAATGGACTACCTCTTATGTATTATGTAGAGAAACCATTTGCAGCTGACGCTAAAGCTATTTTTAATCACACTCCTGAAATGCTAACCTTCTTTTCTGATAAATTGGGCTATCCATATCCGTGGGATAAATATGCGCAAATCATATGTAGAGATTATGTGTCCGGAGCGATGGAGAATACTGGCGCCGTTGTTTTTGGAGAATTTGTACAGAAAACTTCTAGAGAATTATTGGACGGTGACAATGATGATATTGTTGCACATGAGATGTTTCACCATTGGTTTGGTGATCTAGTGACTTGCGAAAGTTGGTCTAATCTTACACTTAATGAGGGATTTGCAACTTACAGTGAGTTTATGTGGCAAGAATACAAATATGGTCATGAGGCAGCAGAACGCAAGAGAATGCAAGATCTGCAAGGTTACTTGATGTCTGCTGGACAGGGAGGAACACATGATTTGATAGATTTTGCTTACTTGGACAAAGAAGATATGTTTGATGGTCATTCATATAACAAAGGGGGACTTGTTGTACACATGCTCAGGAGTTATGTAGGAGATGCGGCTTTCTATGCTGCGCTAAAGAACTATCTCAAGACCAATGAGTATTCTGATGTAGAAGCACATGAACTGAGATTGGCATTTGAAGATACAGTAGGAGAGGACCTTAATTGGTTTTTTGATCAATGGTTTTTTGATAAAGGTCACCCCGTTTTAGATATTAATTATGAGATAAGACCAGCAGATAAAAAAGTAAATATTGCTGTAGTACAATCACAAGATTTAGATGAGAATCCAGTTTTCAAACTGCCTTTTCAAGTCGCCTTATATTATGCATCAGGAAAGGTTGAGTATGTGGATGTTATTGTAGATGAACCTGAAGAATATCTGTCTATAGATATAGTAGGAAATGAAATGCCAGTTGTCGCTGTGCTTGATGGTTCTCATGATGTATTGGTAGTAAGTAACAATAACTATACTGAGGAAGATCATATAAACTTATATAAGTTTTCATCAGAGTATGAGGATAAGCATAATGCACTTACTGTATTAATTGACAATCCATCTGCTCATGATCTGTATATAAAAGCGACACAAAATAAAGCTAAAGAAATCAGGTTATTAGGTGTTTCTGGATTAACAAATAATGATGCCGCCTTATTAAAAAAGTTGGCGACGACAGACCCTAATTCAAGTGTGCGGTATGTTAGTTTGAGAAAACTGGGACACTATGATACCGCTATTTCTGTGTTAAAGAATGAGCAGTCTTACCTTGTTATTAATGAGGCGCTAAGCATTATCAATATTCAGAATCCGCAATTGGCATTATTAGAAGTCGAACGACTAAGAAAAGGAAACTACAAGCCACTATTGAGCGGAATGGCTGGCATCTATGCTTCCACTAGTGATCCTAAATATCTTACGTTTTTTGAAGAAAATATTAATGACGTAGGGATCTATGCTTTTTATAATTATATGTCTCAATATGGTAATTTAGCTGAGCAAGCATCGCCAGAAAGAATGGTAGCTACTGCGGCAATATTGAAAGGCGTGGCTATGGAAGAAAGCAACAATTATTTTAAAAAATATACGGCAACCAACTTAATAAATACTTTAATAGGAAAATTAAACGGGGATGCCAAAACCAATGATACTGCAATTAAAAGCCTAAGCAACACGATGACTCAGATTATTAATGGTACTAATGATACCAGGTTGCAGAACAGTTTTATGGAATATAAAAAGTAGCCGTAATGGATTAAGTTGAAAGTATTTTCGATCGACTTGAAATGCTGATTCATCAAATGATTGTGAAACTAATTTCTCATCATTTTGCTATCAAAAAATAATTTTTACTGGCCTCTGCACTTGTGCAGAGGCTTTTTTTATTTGTGCCTTGGCATAAAAAGCTACCAAACAAGGCCTGAAAGAAGATAATCATTGATCAATTAGTCTTAACGAGATTAATACCAGTTTTAACTTCAGAATGCCGCACATATTTTAATAGAATTTGCTCATCTCTGCGTTGAAAATACTCATCATAGCTAAGGCTATGCCTGCGTTTTTCGCCTTAATTTAAACAAATTCTCTTTAAAATCAATACCGACGCATTATCTCACATAATGTACATTATTAATCAGCTCAACCCCTTTTTTTCATTTTTGGCACACTATTGGCAATACCCTTATTGTTCAGATTATTGGAGAGGAATTACTTGAGCGATTAAGAATCTTCTTCAGGCCGGTTCGTAGGGGGAAAACTAGGACCGGCTATTTTTATGCCCATATGTGATCTACTGTTGCAAAAATCCCTCCTTCTATTTCTAAAAAGATACCCACTACTAAAAAAAGCCACTCAATCATCTGATCAAGTGGCTTCCTTTTATTATTTATAGAGAACTATCGTCTTATCATAGTGACATGCCCTTTGTCGGTACGTTCTACACCTGTTGCATCCGTATAAGAAACTTGCCACATGTATACTTCTTCTTCCATTCTTTCGCCACCGTTATTGAGTGATCCTGTCCATCGTTGCGCATCTATTCTAGTGGACTGGTAGACACGTTTACCCCACCTGTTGAATATTTCCAAGTTGTATTCGACAATATTTTGTGGGCAATCCACTTTTGGACCAAAAGTTAAGTTCTCCGGTATATTGTTTCGAGAATCTGGAAAAAAGATGTTTGGCCATTCTAATGAATCAATACCTGCAACGACTGAAGTATCTGCTATTGCTACATTACAAATGTCTATTATTGAATAAATCTCTATCTCTTCAGATATAATAGTCAACTCTGTTTCTCCAGTTGACCACACTTGAGATTGTATACCTCTGTTAGGCGTTACTATTGCTGTTAATGTGGTTTGACATAGGGTATCATCGATAGCTTCCATAATTTCTACTGTAGGTGGCAAAAACAGTGAAGGTTGCAATGGAATAGAAGCGTTCATTTCAATGTCGCAGATACTTGTAACTGAGACAGCATATTCTCCTCCTTGTGTAACTTGTATTGTATCATTGGTTTCATTGGTTGACCATGCTACATCAGTAAATTCTTCACTTGATCGTACGATAAGTTCTATTATGCCCTCACATTGACGTTCAAAATCAGGTTCAATCGATAACATAAAACTTAAGTCAAAGTCCTCTTCTGTAAGTACTCTTGAGAATGTCTCTTCCTCACCACATATGTCAACTAATGTCAACGAGTAAGTTCCAGGCCCATCTACATCATCTACAGTTAAAGTATCTCCAGGTGTTCCATCATTCCATATAGGAGCAATGATAGTATCAAGATCTCTATTGGTACTGTTAGGTATAAGAAAGATGTCGATTGTACCGGAATCACATAGCCTAGAATTATCAGTACTTAGAGCAGCATCCAGTCTAGATCGCTCAGTGGTTATATCTGTAGTATAAGTATCCCCACATCCATCTGTAATAGTTACTTGGTAATTGATTTCTTGATCTACTCTACTGGTACTTGTAGAGTCTCCCGTACTCCAGATAAATGTAGGTATCGCAGGAGCTTGGTTAAGGGTATCATTAAAGGTACAGGCTTGTCTGTTGTTGCCACCACCTACAGCTAGAATGAAATCACATATATCTTCTCTTGCTGAAGCTGAAGCTGAGGATGGATCCAATACCGCGACAGTTGAAGTATCGCATAAACTGTAGCAGATTCTATCCTCAATGGTAACAATCAGTGAATATTCTCCTTCTTCAAATACTCTTAAGGTTGGTGTTGTATCACCAGTACTCCATAAGTAAGCCGTTGCGCCAGGCGTTGTTCCTTCAATAAGGAAGTCTATATCATCGTTTGGACAGAACTCTACGTCCTTAAGTTGTAATGTTGTAATATCCCATTGACCAAAAGGTTTAAAATCAATAACAGCATCCGCATCACTAGCAAAATCACTAGTAGCAAGTATGAATGTGTCCATGACCATGTTTATAGGTCTTACGAGAACAGCGTCCAATGTATCCTGACAAGTCGCTGATCCTGTTACATCCATTTTTATCAATATGGGGTTGTAGCTCCTTGGAGTCATACCCAATCCAGTAGTTGTATAGTGTATCTGCCCATCAGTAGCGTTTACAAGTTCTCCGTATACGTATGCGTCACCAGTGTCAGCATCTATCCATTGCGCATTGACAGAATTGTATAGGTTTTGGTGTAACACCTCTCCGTCTTGATCCATAAATATTGTAAAATCACCCATGATACTGTCCGTGGCATTAAGTACTTTACCACTGACAACAATGTGTCCTATAGGCGAGACAAGGATGTCATTTGCTTTTATAATAAAGACTGTTGTATCTAGACCACCTATTCTCATTGACCATTCTATCTGGTTGAGAGAATCAGTTTTATTTACAATAGCTAGTGTATCGTTCCCATCTTCATAGTGCATAAGCGTTACGACGCCTGTATCCAATGTAGCCGCTGTAGATATCGCATGTAGCGTATGATTTACTGTTGTATCAACAGCATATTCTTGCCCTGTAAGCACAACACCGTCATAATCTAGTTCAAATAAAGCCGTTGCCTCGCTGTCACTAAGATTAGCAATAACCATCATTGAGCTATCCAGTAGTTCACTATCAGCCAGTTCTATATTGACGGGTAAAGTGTCTTGATCTAAGCCATAATAAGAAATACTTTGCTCTGTTATAAAGGAAGTATCATATCCTCTCAGTTGTACCCCAATAGTATCATTAGAGGCATTACTGCCAAAATAATTTATTCTGCCCATCGTATCTATGAGTATATCAGAAACGCTAGTGATGCCAGCATTACTCATATCTGTATTAAAAACAATTTTAGACGTTGATTGTATAACAGTACCTAAGCTGTTAAGTAGGAAAAAATATCTGGAATCATCGTTTTCCACGCGGTTATTATGAACCGTGACCAATAACTGTCCATTTCCAATATTATCTATGCTCAACGATTTGTTGGTATAATCAAACTCTAAGTCATCAATCCTGTAGGTGTTAGACCATTGGAGGATTCCTTTGACGTCATGGTGTGCGACAATTATTGCGGATGAGTCCAATGTAATCTGGGTACTGTCCAGATCAAGTTGATATCCAGCAATATAAGTACTTCCGCTACTCCCTTCTGCACAAGCCTGGTTTATGACTTTGTTACCTGGATTAGAGGTAAATAAGCGTTGAAAAGTATTTTCCTGTGCAAAGGTAACTGCGGTAAGACTTACTAAAATGGCAATGAAGCAAATCTTGATAATTCCTAATTTAGACATATGTTACAATGAATTGTTGTGTTAACGTGATGGTCTATAATCTAATATCTATGCGATACGAACTATATTAACGCTGTAAAAATGGCATCAATTAAGCTCAAAGCTATAAAAATAGCGATTCTATTCTATTCGCTACCTCGGAGTAATGATAAAAGCGTCGTAAAAAACATTAGATCTACGCCATTTATACCAATTGAACTCTAAGATGCCGCATAAGATTTTAAAAAGAGTTTGTTTAGCTCAAGGCGAAAAACGCAAGCATAAACATAGCTATGACGGGTATTTTTAACCTAGAGATAGCCAGATTCTATTAATATATGTGCGGCATTCTGAAGTTTATATATTGGTATTTCACCATAAAACGCCTTTATACGGAATCTGATTTCATCTATTTCTAATAATCTGTATTGTTTTTAATAATTGAAGGCATAATATCCATAGGTTAAAATCAAGATAGCAAACCCTCTGTTTTTAACTTAGAATCATAGTGAGCTGTAAGTTTTTGCAACTTATTAACTCTTATTACACTATGGGATGCAACTTATTGTGAGCCGAGCAAATAGCTATATATAGGAAGCCTTATTTATAATAACGAACTACAAAAATCAATCGCGCATGCCCAAATACCTTTTGATAATAATTGTACCACTGTTGAGTCTCACATTTTTCTCTTGCCAGCGAGAACCTATGAACTCAGAACCTACAGTGACAGACGTTATCATAGATCCGCCACAAGAATCTATAAATGGTTCTGTAATGGGAATAATCACTGGAAATGATGGAGAACCCCTAGCAAATGCTTCAGTGTCTTACAATGGAAAGGGCTATGTAACTGATATCAACGGAAGTTTTAGCATCCCACAAGGCGAGTTATTTAGAGATGGGACGTTTGTTACAGTTCATAAAGACGGTTTTTTCAATGGTTCAAGGACATTTTATCCTATAGAGAATGAGCATACTAACATCAGAATTGAATTGATCAACAGAAATGAGTTGGGCTCGTTTAAAACTACTCAAGGGGGCAAAGTGTTTATAGATGAACCTAATGACGCCTATGTAGAGTTTCCTGCAGGACAGTACTTAGATTCAGACGGAGCATTATACAATGGTGATATTCAAGTTTCTGGCGTATGGATGGATCCCAATAAAGAGACAACATACTATAGAATGCCAGGAGATCTTAATGTACTTACATCTGATAAAAAAATTATCTTTTTGTCGCCAATTACATTAATTTAAGCTAACTATTTGGGTAGTTGTACGGTAGAAAATTTGTAGCAGCATATACAAGGTGATTAAAGTATTTACCTACGAGCTTGAATTATAGAATTACAAAATTTGCCGCTTAACGAGGCGGGGATTTTTTATAGAAAGAAAGGCTGTGATAAGACGGATGTTTTAAAAATCACTTCATGAGAGTGCTGAATCTATTTCAGTGTTGTATAGTTAAGTCAGAGATCATACTAAATGAGGACGTGATCGGAATTAAGGCAGGAACATCTAACTTGTTTTTTAAACAAATCACCAATGACTTGTCTAAGGTGATATTTTATAAAATGATCCTTCAGCATTCTAATCATAATAAATATAAAAAATCAGTCCATAATAAGACAAAATCCATTTTCTGTCAGAAAGTTTAAGGCCTTTTAGTTGACTTAAGCCAAGATTACAGTAGAGGTCAATTACAAATCGTACTTCTCTGGTGTCATCATTGTGAAACACTTATCAGTGCTAAATTAGGATTAGCGGAAATATAGAAAGCTTACGTATTGTGATTCGAGCGAGAAGCTTAGTTTGGATCCAGTTTTTTTAGTTTTCCATAGTTTTTACTACAACAGGTATTAATTTGACTTTATTGATGATCGAGACGATTAGCGTTAAAGCTTAAATTTTCTATATCTTTACAACAATGAGAACAACAGCACATATAGAGATTAAATGATAAAGAACCAAACTAATGAGAAAAAAAAGAATACCAAACCTAAAAAAACTTAAGCAATTTAAATACTTCTTTGTAGACGAGTTCGGAAACCTGTATTCTAACTATAGTGGTGAGCTTAAAGCAAGAAAACCAAGTGGCAAATGTCCTCAGTATTCACTTACTATCAATGGCAATCAAATAGGATTATCAAAACCTCAATTACTGGCATTAGCTTATCGAGGAACCAAAATATCTGACCTCAAAGATTTAGTTTGTAGTAAAAAGATATTTGAACAAGAATATCACAAGAGCAACTTGATAATAAGACGCAAAGACAAGAACGGATCAGCAAAGATGATAAAGTCGATGCAGAAGCAATTAACACCATCTAGGAACACTGAGAAAGTTGATTTTGTCAAAGAAGTCAGAGCGAAATATGCCAAAGGCAACATAAGTATCAGTAAGCTTTCAGAGCTTTACGACACGGCTTACATGACTATGAATGATATTATTAATCGTAGGGTTTACGATTGGGTTTAGCACTCTCTCCACAAATATCACTGAAAGTATTTTGATCAATGTATATGTATATTGATTATTAGACTTAAGAATCAATGTTTGCTTTTATACCGGTATAGTATAAAATCTAAGTCTTTAACTCATAGGTGTTTCTAGCAAAAGCTCTCATTTGGCTTAATAAAAGACAAAAGCCCTTGACTGTCAGACAGTTAAGGGCTTTTTAGTTGACTCACAAGGACTCGAACCTTGAATAACTGTACCAAAAACAGTAGTGTTACCATTACACCATGAGTCAATTCTCATGCAAAAGTAAAGTATTTAATCTTCTTATAAAACCCCTAAGGGGGTAATTTTTAGATTAAATTTTAAGCTTATATATATCAGGTAGATTTCTACCCAACCCATTGAGGTCAAGACCATAGCCTACAATGAATTCTGGCGGCACTTCTTTGCCTATATAATTGATATTAATTATGTCATTATGTACTTCTGGCTTGCTTAATAATGTGCAAACCTTGACAGAAAGCGGCTCTTTTTTCTTTAGAATATCAAGGAACGCCTCTATTGTTAGACCTGTATCAATGATATCTTCTATAATAATAACATGTTTGCCAGTGATATCCATCTCTATATCTAGCAACTCTGTTACTGTACCTGTACTCTCAGTGCCTTCATAAGATTTGAGTTTGACAAATTGTATATGGTGCAGAAAATCTAATTTCCTAACAAGATCCGCCATAAATACAAATGAGCCATCAAGAATACTGATAAGAACGACATCAATTTTATAATCTCGATAGGATTCATTTATCTCAGTAGCCAATCTTTCTATAATAAGTTCAATTTCTGATGCAGGAATGTATTTGACGAAAGTCCTATTACCTATCTGCACTTCTGTATCTAGTTTCTTCATTTTATAGTCCTTTTTGATCAATAAGGTAGACAAGTGAGGTTATTGCGGCGGCACCTAACTTGAGTTCTCTTGGGTTGACATTACTGTAAACATCTTCTGCAGTATGGTGATAATCAAAATATCGTTGACTATCTGGTTTGAAACCAATAAGTAGGCCTTTCTGTGATTTCAAAGGATTGATATCTGCTCCAGATCCCCCAGGTTTTAGGTATAGGTCGTATGGAGAGAGAAACTCATCAAATTTCTTGAGACCAGTTAACATTGATTTAAATACTTGTGGATGTCCAGCGCAAGCAAAGCCTCTAGGTGTAAATCCACCACTATCAGACTCGATAGCTGCAAGATGGTATTCCCCATTTTCATTAGAAGCTCTAGCATATTCATTACCACCAGCAAGTCCGTTCTCTTCATTGGTAAAGAGGACACATCTTATGGTATGTCTAGGCTTATAATTAAGATCTGATAAGGTCTTAATAACTTGCATGGCATGCACGCAGCCTGCACCATCATCATGAGCACCTCCACCTACATCCCAAGAATCTAGATGTCCTCCAACTAGAATTATTTTGTCTGGATATACGGACCCCTTTATTTCAGCAATGACGTTGTAAGAAATAATAGAATCTAGTGACCTAGAGTTGTTCTTTATATATGCGCTTACGTTACCATAATCCAAGATGTTACTCAAGGCATTAGCACTATTGGTGCTTATGGCTAACGAAGGGATAGGCTCTGTTCCATCTACATAACTCTGTACACCAGTATGTGGAACGTCATTTTGGGCCAGTGTCATTGATCTAACGAGAACTGCTTTTGCACCATATTTGGCAGCTCTATTGGCACCATGTACGCGTTGATCAACAGCTTCGCCGTAGGCTTGACCCGTATTTATTTTTTTGGGATTCATGGGCCTATTGAAAAACACAATTTTGTCAGCTAGTTTTTTTCTGCCTAATGATTCTAGTGTATCTAGGCCGAATACTTCCACAATATCTCCCGTCACACCACTTTCTCCCGTTCCTATAGAACTGCCTAGTGCAAGCGCATCCAATGTCATGACACGTTCTTTACCATCATCAGTCCAGTTGATAGAAACATGCTCTGGGTCACCTCTTTCCCATCTAGGTACCATACAAGGCTGCTTATTCATTCTGTCAACGAGCGGAATAGACTTGAGAACATCAAGCGTATAATCGATAGCTAAAAAAGAATTGGCTGAGCCAGATAACCGCCCACCTATAGAATCAGAAAGGTGTTGTAACCAGGTATCACATATCCCCTCAGTGAGGGTATGATCGTAGATTTTTTTAATGTAGAAAGCATCTTCATCTTGTGATAATGCTGGAGTTAGAAAGAAAATCAGATTGAATAAGGTTAATAAGAATGCTGATTTCATGAAAAATACAACTTTCATATCTATATTTATTTAATATATTGAAGTGTAAATAGCAACAATATAGAATATTTAAGATCTATTAGATATTGAATTACATAATGAGGGAGAAAAAATCAGAGAAATTGAATAACTAGACTATGGATCTCAAGTTGTAAATGACACAACTTACGATAATGGCAAAATGCCATATAAATGATTGAAAAAAATGATGTGAGTATAATATATATGATGTTTGATACAAAATAGCCAAATCAAGATTTCTTTACCTTTGTGCCTGATTGGACGTCAATGATATAGTTGAAAAATAATAAAAAAGTAACTTTCATTATAACTAAGCGTCTCAATTGAGAAACCAATTAAACCCAATTTAAAACTGTAAGATTTGATCAACTTACTATGTCCAATGCTGGCTACTGATATGACCAAAAAGGTCACTGATGAAGAGCTAGTGGACTTATATCTAGAAACCCAAAATGTTGCTTATTTCAATTTGATATATAAGCGATTTTCGGGTAAAGTATTCGGCAAATGTCTGTCACTTCTCAAAAGTGAAAGCGACGCAGAAGATGCCACACAAGATGTCATGATGAAAATATTGCTTAATCTGTCAAAGTTCAGTGGCAGAAGTAGGTTTTCTACATGGATATACTCCATAACATACAATTACTGTATAGATTTTATAAGAAAGAAGAAAAAGGATCCTAGTATATATGTTGATGATTTTATAGAAAATCTAGATGTACAAGAAGAAGTAGATGACAGGTTTCTCATGGAAATGAATGTAAAGAGATTGAAAGTTATTCTCGAAGTCATTCCTATTGCAGATAAATCAATCTTGATGATGAAATATCAAGATGAAATGTCTATCAGAGAAATAGGTGGAATACTAGAGAAGTCCGAGAGTGCCATTAAAATGAAAATAAAAAGAGCTAAACAAAAGTTTAAGAAAACTTTTAAGGAAAAATATAAGGATAATGAAGGGTGATAAAATCAATAACTTCAAGGAGTTAGAGAAAGAACAAGAGAAAGCGTACGAAGAAAACACCAATAGGATTAAATCCAGTATAGATGGAAACCTAGATGCTATTAGTCACTTTACTAATATCATAGATATGTACTTCTCTAAGATACTTAACTACATGTTTTCAATAGATGATAAAAAAGAAAATAAATCTGACCAAAACTCTGACAATAAAGTCAGCTAAATAAGTTTACAATCCCCCAAAATCTAAATCAAAACCAACAAAACAATGTTTTTATTTTCTTTATCTGAATCCGGAGCGCTTACTGAGTTATTAAATAGCTTAATTTGCAATAATTCAGGCCAATATTGTTTGAAGGAAAGTAAATTACAAGAATTTAAAAAGTTTATATATTTAAAAAATCACAAATAAAAATG
>JALZVB010000392.1 GCA_023300835.1 Saprospiraceae bacterium
TAGCTATTGATCTTAACTAGCTGTCATACAGTTAGCAATATATATATTAAAATATAATACTAAATACATATATGAGACATAATATTCATATTTTTGTCTCCAACACTAGAATATAAGCGTTATGATTAAGAATATAATAAGCATCTTTTTCTTCATTTGTCTATTGAATGGGACTCTGTCAGCACAGAATCCTTCATATCCATATGGTATTTCTTTTAAGAAAGTGTTTATGGATTACCAATCTCAGAATGGCGGAAGTCTTACTGATTTCAATTCCTATCATCATGGATTTGAAATAGGTATACATAAAACACTATCAGAGAAACTTAACCTTGTTATCCCAGTGAAAGCTGGTGTAGTAAGAAGCCACCAACAAGGTCCAGAAAGAGATTATCTCAATTGTTTTCATAAGACAGTTTACGGCATTGATGGTCAATTACAGTATCAATTTTATAACTCTAGTTCCAACCTTGTACCTTATGTGATGGGCGGTCTAGGAGCTGTTTTAGAGGACGAAGGTGATTTCAATCTTCAGGTTCCTCTAGGAGCTGGCCTTAATTTTAAAGTAAAAGATAATGCCTATATCAATTGGCAATCAGAATATCGTTACGGACTGTCTGAAAATAGAACCAACCTACAGCATGCCATAGGTTTTGTATATCTATTTGGCGGAAAGAATGCTGAAATGGATAAGGCAAACATGCAAGATGATGATATTGATATCACAGATAGTGATGGAGATGGATTAGAGGATGATATTGATTTATGTCCACAGATTGCTGGTCCTGCTGATTTAAAGGGCTGTCCAGATAGAGATGAAGATGGTGTGCCAGATTATAGAGATGACTGTCCATCATTAGCAGGATTATCAATGTTCAAAGGATGTCCTGATACAGACGAAGATGGGGTTTCTGATAATGATGATGAATGTCCTAATGTTCCTGGTCTTAAAGATAATAAAGGATGTCCAGAAGGACAGAACCAAGGTAATATAAAGTCAGGTGATATTAATACAACACCTATCGTTGGAGCTAATGGAAATTTAGATTCAGACGGTGATGGTATTCCAAATGCTGAAGATAAATGTCCAAATGAAAAAGGATTTAAATCTAACAATGGTTGCCCAGAGATGGACGGAAAAGATTCAGATGGAGATGGCATATCAGATTCTAAAGACAGGTGCCCTAATCTAAAAGGTGTTGCTTCAGCTGGTGGTTGCCCAGATAAAGATGGTGACGGTGTTGCTGATTTTGATGACAAATGCCCATCTAGTGCTGGTCCAGCAACATTCGACGGTTGTCCAGATACGGATGGTGACGGCATAGCAGATAATAGAGACAAATGTCCTTCTACTCCAGGTGGTGTGGGAACTAACGGTTGTCCAGAGATCTCTCAGTCTGATCTTACCATATTAGAAACGGCCATGAGGGCAGTCGTTTTTGATACAGGAAAAGGATCAATTAAGCCTTCTTCTTACGCTATTCTTAACCAGATCGGTCAGATCATGAATAAGTATCCTAACTATAACTTAATAATAGAAGGTCATACAGATAATGTAGGAAGTAGTGTAAATAATCAATTACTTTCTGAAAGAAGATCACAAGCTTGTTACAAATACCTGAAAGATCAGGCTGGAATAGATTCATCTAGAATGAGTCACACAGGATATGGAGAGAGTAGACCTATTTCCACTAACGACAACATTAATGGAAGAGCATTGAATAGAAGAGTAACATTCAATCTTGTACCTAGATAAATAAGAATGAATCTGAAATAAAATAGTTTATAAGAAGTGGAGACAACCGTCTCCACTTTTTTTTATGTTGTAGTGACTTTATTAATGTTGCTGTTAACAAAATAGAAAAATTAAGAATGCTAAATTTATTTAAACGAAGTAAGCCAGGAATTAATGCTATGTCTTTTCCAAGCTTTGATTGGAATATTAAAAAGGAAGATAGTGCCATAAGACAATGGTTAAACAAGGAACAAACGCTTGCATTATCCATTAATTACTTTGAACAAAAACCAGATATACCTTCTATTACAAATATTGATATTATTAGAAGTTATTACAGAGATCAGATATCAAAAGTCAATGGAGGGCTAATTCAAGTCGACATAGTTGAAATTCAAAATAGGAAAGCGATAAAAACAATATTCAAAATGCCTCAAAAACCTACAGGCATTGTATACTTGGCTTCATTGACTATACCATTTAAAAACTGTAGTTATGTCATAAAAATACAAGCACCTGAAATTGGTATAACTGGGATAAGAGATGCTTTTTTAGCAGACAAATTAATGAGTGAAGTAAACCTACTTTCCGGAGTAAGCGCTAGTGATAATTGGTCTTCTGACCCATATGACAAAGATTATAAAAAAGGAACACTTATGAATAAATCAGAGAAAGCCATGTATGATTCTCAATTCGAAGACCATCCACTTACAGTTGCTAGAAAACGAATATCAGAAATAGAAAAGAATATTGAATTCAATTCCAAACTTTTGAAAATGAAGAAGTTTAGTAAATAGTATTCAGTAGAAAAGCGTTACTTTAACAAGTAAAACGTTGAAATAATTATATTAATTGATAATGATATGTTTATAATGAAATTTCAATTTTGTATTTTTCTTTTCTTCCTCAGTGTTAATCTTACAGCCCAATTGTACTTT
>JALZVB010000393.1 GCA_023300835.1 Saprospiraceae bacterium
GGTAGTAAGCTCTCTGATCACTGTACATACTATAGTCTGGATTGAGTTGGTCATTTTCCCAATCTCTATAATGGTGACTATCCATACGGCCATCATTTCCTTCTCCGTAGAAATAGAGAAAATCACTTGCCGTCCATGTACCATTATTGCTTGTATAGACGGGGACTTGTTCACCATAACTCATTAACCTCAGGTTGTCGCCTTTGATCTGAGAAGGAAGTAAACCATTATCAACTAGGTCCTGATAACTTACTTTATAGATATTGTCGTTATCAACACTTATTTTTAAATAGGTATTACCATATTGAATCCATTCATTCCCGTACAGCGTTTGCCCATTGATGAGCATCTGAGCTGATAAGTCAGAAATAAAAATCAAAAACACAAATAGGAAAAGTATTTTTCTCATTATAAATGTATGTTTCAGTTGACTTACTTATAACAAACGATATAAGTAAGCCTTTAAAAAGATATTTAAAAAGTACAGGTGGATAGTATTTTGGATAACCTAGTCTACAACGTTAATAAAAGTGCCAGCATTTGTATTTTTATACAAAAATTACTGTTTGGTCGCTTTTTTTACATTTTTAATGTTGATACTCCTCTTAATCCAATCATTTTATTGGATATTCTTCTTTGGCGCACTCAACACTTATTCAGACGCAGGAATACCTGAAAAGCAACGAAATATCCCTCTATCAATAATTATATGTTGTAAAAACGAACTTGAGAACCTTAAAATTAATTTAGGTTCTATACTTGAACAAAATTACAAGCAAAAAGAAATACTGATTGTAGACGATAATTCAACAGATAATTCGATAGAATATCTGAAAAGGATAGATAATGAAAATTCAGTTGTAAAACTCTATAAAAATACTAAAAATTCTAATGGTAAAAAACAAGCATTACGGTACGGTATAGAGAAATCTATATATGAATGGGTTTTATTGACTGATGCTGACTGCCGACCGGCCTCATCTCATTGGATAAAGTCAATGATTACGGGAGCTGTAGGGAATACTAAGATAATATTAGGCTATAGTCCCTACACGACAAATGGAACTTTTCTGAGTAAATGGATCCATTTTGAAGGTTGGATAACGGGATTACAGTACCTCTCTTTTACCGTTAAGGGATTCCCCTATATGGGAGTAGGTCGTAATCTTATGTATGATAAGTCGATCGTCGATACCCAGTTATTGGATAAGCATCAAGATCTGTCCTCTGGAGATGATGACCTTCTAATCAATCAAATAGCAACCTCTGAAAACACTAAGATAAATCTCGACCCATTATCATTCGTATATTCACAACCTAAATCAACATGGAGAGGCTATTACAGGCAGAAATTGAGACATTATAGTACGGGAAGCAGTTATAAACCCTTACATCAGGTACTTTTAGGATTGTTTTCAGTTTCCCATGTGCTTTTCTATTTTGGTTTGATCACATTTGCATTAGCTGTAAGCATTAAGTGGGCTGTATTATGTTATCTCACTAGGATATTAATGATCTTAGTGGTGGGGAATAAATTGATGAATGTGCTCAGAGCTGAGTTTTCAATAATTCTTTTACCTCTTTTTGATATTATACTAGCTGTTTACTTTCTCGTTTTTAGCTTTGCAGTAATTTTTCCACAAAAGTCGCACTGGTAACTTGACAACAGGACCTGAAATACTATCAAAATACTTCCCAGATCTTACTGATCTACAGAAAGAGCAATTTGCTAAACTGGGACCTATATATCGAGAATGGAATGACAAGGTCAATCTCATATCACGAAAAGACATCGATAAGTTATATGTACATCATATACTTCACTCACTCGCCATCGTAAAGTATATCAAGTTCAAAAAAGGAACGGAGGTGCTAGACTTAGGCACCGGTGGAGGTATCCCTGGAATTCCGTTGGCCATTATGTTTCCTGAGGTAAGATTTTTACTTATAGATGGCCGGTCCAAAAAGATAGGGGTTGTCAATGAGATTATCCAAGAGATGGGATTGAACAATGTCGCAGGATATCACAAGCGTGCCGAAGAGATGGACATGCAATTTGATTTTGTATTAGCAAGAGGTGTAGCTAGGCTAGAGAAGTTAGTGAATTGGACATTACCGCTCCTGTCAGACCACCACATCAATGCCCTTCCTAATGGATTGATTGCACTCAAAGGTGGAGATCTGAAAACAGAGATAAAAGAAGTGACTAAGCAGCATCAAGTAGAGACACAGTCACTGTTTAAATATTTTGGAGACGAGCCTTTTTTCAACGAAAAATTTCTACTCTATATACAAGGATAAAATTGCGTCATGAATGAAATATGGAATTTTTCACTTTTCACAATACAGAATCGCAACTTTACATTCGGTGAGATTGCCCTCACAGTAATTACATTAGCAGTCGCTTATACAATTTATAGGAAAGTACTACGTGTTTACTTCCCAAGAATATTTACGTATACACATACTGACAATAATGAATTCAAAAACGTCAAGTCAACTTTCAGACTTCTTACATTACTAGGCATTACGCTGGCGACTGTCATTATTCTTGATCTTAATTTTTCATTACATCAGAATGAGGGCTGGAACATAAGCATTGTTTTGATTCTCAAGGCGTTGATCTTTTATCAGGTCGCTAAACTGGTAGATTGGTTTATCTCTACAATATTGGTTTATAATTATACCAAGAACAGGGAGAATAGCACCTATGATGTAGAAAAACATCCTCGGGATAATCAAGATACTGGGACTGTTGCTAGAGGCATGGTTCAGCATGTTTTCTATGTTGTTGTTGGCTTGTTCATATTGAGAAACTTCAATATGGATTTTACACTTTACGAGCGGGTATTGAATGGAGAGACATTGTATCTCAAGATTTCTAATATCCTAAGTGCCATACTCGTATTGCTATCTGCTCGTCTACTGGTATGGGTTATTACTCAGCTGTTTCTGTACAGATTATACGCTAATAAAAAAGTAGATTTAGGTGCCAAGTACTCGATAAATCAACTTATTAAATATGTCATTTATGTCATAGCTATAATAATTAGCCTTGGCCATTTTGGTATCAATATAAACATCTTATTGGGTGGTGCCGCAGCATTATTGGTAGGTATAGGATTGGGGTTACAACAGACGTTCAATGATATTATTTCTGGACTGGTTCTATTGTTTGAAAGATCCGTATCTGTAGGTGATATACTCGAAGTCGATGGTGTAAGAGGATTGATAAAAGAGATCGGATTACGTACATCTACACTAGAAACTTTAGATGGAATTACGATGGTTATCCCTAATCATAAACTCGTCAACGAAAAAGTAATCAACTGGAACCATTATGGAGACCGCGTTAGGTTTCAGATCAATATTGGCGTAGCTTATGGATCTGATACGCAACTGGTAAAAAAGATCTTATTGAAGGCTGTAATGTCTAATCCATATTTAATAAAGTCACCTGCACCGACGGTAGAGTTTGAAGGGTTTGGAGAATCAGCGTTAGATTTCAGGTTACTTTTCTTTACCAGAAACTTGTTTGTTATTGATCAAATAAAAAGTGATATCAGATTTGAAGTAGATAGATTGTTCAAAGAAAATGATATTGAAATACCTTTCCCACAACAAACCATACACTTAGGTGGTAATTTCCCTAAAGGGATACTCAAGGAAAAACCATAACACTGTAACAATTTAACTATGAAGAAATTATTAAAGATCTTATTGATTGTTGTCGCTGTAGTTGCAGTGGGAATATTTGCTGCAGTTAAATTACTCAGTGATACGGAACCCGCAGGAGAGTCTGGAACTAAAGCCGATCAACTGGCAGAAGAAGTATTAAAGGTGTTGAATAAGCCAGCCTTTGATACTATCCCATATCTCCAGTGGGAATTTTTCAGACCTGGGCAGAAATACTTTTGGGATAAGTTGAACGAGAAAGCAGTTATAGAATGGAAAGATAATAAAGTCATTCTAGATCTAAAGTCACTAGCCGCTAGTGCTTATATAAATGGCGTAGCACAGGATATCGAGCAGACAGCTAAGATGAAAGACAAAGCTTGGTCATTATGGTGTAATGATTCCTTCTGGCTCATAGCACCATTTAAATTGTTTGACCCTGGAACGACAAGACAGATTATTGAAAACCAAGACGAAAAAGGGCTTCTCGTATCGTACATAGATGGCGGTGTTACACCAGGAGACAAATACCTATGGCTACTGGATGAAAACAATCGTCCTACAGGGTGGAAAATGTGGACCTCAATCATTCCTGTCAAAGGTATGTACAGCGGCTGGTCAGGATGGGAGAATCACATGGGTACTCAACTAGCGACAAGCCATACACTTGCTGGGAAAGAGGTTTCTCTTAAAGGTGTTAAGGCTGGGAATCATTGGTCTGATTTTGGGTATACGGTGGATCCGTTTGAGTAGGAAAGAGTGGATGTGAAATGGGACTAAGTTCGTGTCAAAGAATCTTGTCCTTGTAGGTTTTTGTATACTTTTGGTGCAAACAAAACATTTATTAAGCAAAAAATGAATTGTAAAAATTGTGGAGGAGTTGTCGATGGAAAATTCTGCAGCAATTGTGGGCAAAACTCAAATGTCAATAGAGTAAATCTCCCTAATTTTATAAATGAAATATCTGAGAGCATTTTCCAAGTTAATAAAGGTTTTTTTTATACTTTAAGAGAACTATCATTAAGGCCAGGAAATAGTATAAAGGAATTTTTAAATGGGAAAAGAAAAAACCATTTTAAGCCAATTGCTTATGTCCTTACGTTGTCAACAGTGTATTTTCTGATTATTAAAATTACTAATCAAAATACATGGATAGATGATGCAATTACTGGATGGATGAATGGAGCCACTGGACAAGACTCAGAAGAAACCCCTCCTATTGTAACTTTGTTTTCCAAAAATTACGCATATACGACATTACTTCTGCTTCCAGTATTCTCATTTGCATCGTATTTATCATTTTATAAGTTTGATAAAAACTATCTTGAACACATTGTTTTAAATTCTTTTATAACAGGTCAACAAGCACTTTTCTATTCTTTGTTTGCAATTGCTGGATCTGTTATCGATCACGATGTAATGGATGCATTACCAATACTGTTTGCAATTCTATATACATTTTGGGTTTATAGGCATTTTTTTTCTGAAGAAAATCGAATCATAAATATTTTACGTTCGGTATTGACATATGTTTTGTATATGATGTTTAGTACGTTACTATTAGCAATTCTTTTAGGTATAGCAACGAGGTGGTCCTAGACGATTAGAAATACTTTAAATCTTTCTTCGAGTAATACTATTAATGGATTTTTTTGAATAAGGCTTGCAAGGGCAAAGACATTTTATACTTTATAATGCTGTAGAAGTATAAATAGAATGTAGCTTTACGCTAAACCATAATTTGATACTGATGAAAAAATTATTTTCGATTTTAGGACTATTTATAGGGTTGACATTTTTACTGATTTCTTGTAAACAAGAAACAGCCACTGAGCATAAACCCCCTGCCACTGTAGCAAAGAATCTTGTTGACTATCCTGCTGATTTGGATAAAGTATTTGATAATCACGGAACACTGGACAAATGGAAGACAATGAAGTCAATGACTTATGAAATTGTAAAAAAAGAAGGTAATGAGAAACAACAGATTGATCTTCATAGCAGAGCGGAACGAATAGATGGAAGTACGTTTAGTTCAGGTTATGATGGAGAAAGATATTGGACAGTAGCGGATACTTCATATAAAGGCAATGCGAAATTTTATACTAACTTAATGTTCTACTTTTATGCGATGCCGTTTGTGCTGGCAGATGATGGCATAAATTATAGTAAAATTGATCCCGTAATTTTTGAAGGAAAATCCTACCCCGGATATCGTATTTCGTATGGTGATGGCGTAGGGATCAGTCCACAAGATGAATACTTTATCCACTACGATGCAGACAGTTATGAAATGCAATGGCTAGGTTATACCGTTACCTATTTCTCTGGTGAAAAAGGAACTAAGACATCATGGATCAGGTATAACGACTGGAAAGACTTTAATGGATTAAAATTACCGAATACATTATCTTGGTATAAATCAGAAGAAGGTAAAATCACCGAGTTGAGAAACACTAGAAAATTTATTAATGTTGCCGTCTCCTCAGAAGCATTTCCTGAAGGTACTCTGAAGATGCCAGAAGGAGCAAAAGAAGTAGAGTAAAACATAGATCATGATAGATAATAAAATGAATGTCGACATACCTACTAATAAAACCATTGCAGTATTAACGATTAGATTGGTGCTTGGATTTATTTTCTTAATGCAAGGCTATGGTAAGGTATTTAAATTTGGGGTAAATAAAGTGTATGGAAACTTCTTTAAGCCATCACATGGGGAATTGTTACCTGATTTTCTATTACAAGCAACAGCATATTATACATCCTATATAGAACTGATAGGAGGATTGTTATTAGTAATCGGATTAGCGAGAGATTATGTTTTATATGCATTAGCATCTGTTTTAGTGATTGTCACTTTTGGGCATGGTTTATCAGAACCGATTTGGGATCTTTCACATGTTATGTATCGTTTGATTTTATTAGTGGCATTACTTTTACTACCTAAAGCTTGGGATCGTTTTTCTGTAGATTATTTTATAGGGAAAATGAGAGGATAAAATAGACTTATAAGGGCAGATAGCTATTAGTTAAATTGATTGTTGACACTGGAGTCGTTAGATATTAAGAACAGAGAATCTATTACTCAGTCACCTAATGATAGGGAAATAATAGAATATATCGTATATCCAGAATTCACAATCAAAACGCCAATATGAGAAAACTAGAAACTAAGCCAGAAGTAGTCGTCACTAAAGAAATGTTATTAGAAAAATTTAAACCTCACTTTGAATCTCAAGGTTACGAAGTAGGTTTGACAAAAAATGATAGGATCCGATATACGTATTAAGAAAACGGCATGGGTTGGCGTACTTGTAGGAATAAAGGAAAAGAAGGGTAAAACCCATGTTCGTGTGACCGGTTATTCCCCCTCGGTTTGGTCTAGGTTAATTATAAAGCCGTGGGTAGCTTCCTTATTTATTGGAAAAAAATGGCGTAAAGTCGAAGACGAAGTTGAAAAGGTATTGTCTAGTCAGGGAATTATTAGTGCTTTGAATAGTACTGTTTGATTTGTTGAAATAGAAAATCTAGTAGCCGAAGTTCATGCATCTTTTAGAGAACTATGAAATATTTAAAATACTTTCTTGTAATTTTAGTAATTCTTATTGTTGGTTTTTTACTCCTTGGCGTAATGAAACCTGAGGTATCTTATGAATGTGAGATTGTTGTTGAGAAATCATTGGTTGAGTCATGGGCTGTCCTCCAAGATGAAGAAAAAATGTCAGAGTGGCTACCGGGTTTTCAAAAGATAGAACATGTGAGTGGGATTCCAGGTACAGTGGGTGCGGTGTCAAATGTATATTTTGATACGGATGGACAAGAGATGAAATTACAAGAAACCATTACGGATATCCTTCCTAATGAATCCATTTCTATGACCTATACATCTGACTTCATGAATATGGATTACAAATTGAATATGAATTCTGTCGATGGGTTTACAAAGATAAAATCGTGGTCAAAGACAGTGGGAAATGGAATGTTTTCAAAATCAATTATGGCTGTTGTAGGAGGATCAATCAAAACACAAGAGGAAACCAACCTTATTAATTTGAAACGAACAATAGAACTTAACAAAAAGAGTTTTACTACCGATGGGATGGAATTAATTAAAACCGTAGAGGTTGATTAATCTATAACCACAAACTTCTGCGTTATGACACCTTTTTTATTAAGTGTCTTTCTGTTTGTTTTGATTCCATTCTTTA
>JALZVB010000394.1 GCA_023300835.1 Saprospiraceae bacterium
TCGACATTACGTGATACCTGTGATAAGATATTTTTACTCGATGGCGGCAAGATAGAAAAAGAAGTCGATCAGGAAAAGTACCTTGAGTTGGAGGAAGAGATGAAGCGGGATATTATTGGGGATAGTATGATACAAACAGAATCCTTATTTCAGTAATTCAACAGCTAAATCAATAAATAATGTTTGATCATTCATCATATTACTCACTGTAGAAAAACTATTTATCTCAAATGTTTTTCTGCTTTATAATTTAAAAAATGGATAGGTTTCATTTTGTTTTGCCCAACTAAGTTCAGAATATAATAACCAGACTCTAATTGCCTAGTAATAATTTTTGAAATCGCTTTGGCATCATAAATTTTCTGTCCAGAAACATTGAATATCTGAGCTCGAATATCTAACTCCTGTAAGTTATCCAAAAACAAATACTCATCCACAGGATTCGGTCGTACAATAACCTTTTCGATATCTTCATAAACTGAACTTGTGAAATCAAACTTGTATGTCCCATTTATATTTCCAGCATGGAAATGTATTTCTCCATTCTTGGAATAATGGCTGAGTCTTCCTTCTATAGCACATGCATCTCCTGACTCATATCGCTCCCAACTCTCACCTCCATCTGTTGTAACGAATAACTCTAGGCCATTCGGGTTCCACCAAACTTCTCCCCCACCAACTACTGCTTCATATAATGTATTCGCAACTATACCATTGTTTTCATCAGCAAAGTGAACAATCGACCATATGGTTGTACTAGGAAAATTAGATTCTTCCCATGTTAGACCACCATCGGTTGTTTTATAAGATACGTCTCCAGAAATTGCATAACCTTGGTTTTCATTATAAAAATGAAACGTACTCAGTGTAGGTGGTGCATTCAATGAATAGTCTATCGTTCCGTCTTCATTTATTTCTAAAAGTATATAGGTATTATTCAAAGTATCAAGACCATACAACAGAACGCGGTCACCAGCCAATATGAATTCACTACCTTCAGGTCTTCTAATTTTAGTTTCCAAAGTGCCCCAAGTTCTTCCTCCATCAAAAGTTTCACCAATATGATGAGATCTGTTATTTGCAAAAAATAAAGCTAGTCCATGTTGAGTATCAAAAAACTTAAGGTCGTTGATACGTTCCATACTATCAATAATATTCTTTTCCCAAGTAATTCCGCCATCTTCAGTTCTTAAGAATTCAGCATCGTTGTCTATATTTTGAAGTGCACTAAATTCTCCATCTCCTCCTGCAAACCCAACCAAGTCATTTACAAAGTACAATGTTTGCATAATTGCTCGCGTACCCATTCCTTCGAGACCATGAATAATTTCCCAGGTGCCCCCACCATCAATAGTTTTTCTCAAAGTACCTCTTACACCTGTTGTATAGCCTATGTTTTCTGAAGAGAAGAACAAATCATGTTGTTTAGAAAAATTTGGCATTGTATCTTTTACGATGGACCAATTCTCTGGTGAAATACAATCCTGAGCCATGAGATTAATTATACTCGTGGCAACTATTAGCAATGAAAGTATAATTTGCTTCAAAGTATATTTTATTCTTTAATCTGATTACTAAGTAAAAGGTAAGCACTTTTAATTGGCTTAAAATTACAGGAAATAATTTATTTGAATTAGCTTATTCTTGCGTTGAAGATACCCATCACAACCAATATATTATACGTCAACTTAAGCTTAGGTTGATAAATACTAGAATACCAAAAAAGGTCTTAAAAACAAAAAAGGCACTCCCTACTGGAAGCGCCTTTATATATTTTAAACTATGTTATATCTTAATCAGACTGTAATTTTCCTAGTAACCTAAGGAACTCTACATATAACCAGATCAGTGTAAACAAGAGTCCCATACCAAAATACCATTCCATGTATTTAGGCGCTTGCATCTGTTCTCCTTTATCAAAGTTATCAAAGTCAAGTAACAAGTTCAATGCCGCTACAACAATAATAAACACTGTAATTCCTATGCCGATAACGCCACTCTCATGTAAGTAAGGAATTGTGAATCCCGCAAATGATCCTATCCAACTGAGTAGATAAACCATCATTATAGCCATAACAGCCATAGAGACAACCATTCTGAATTTCTTAGTAACTTTAATTAGACCTGACTTATATATCATCATCATTGACAATAATGTTGCAATTGTAAGACTTAGGGCTTGGAAGATAATACTATCTATAAACCCTGTTCCTGCAAACCTAGAAGCATAGGCATATGATACACTACCCACAAATAAACCCTTAACTAACGCGTAAATGGGAGCTGTAATTGGAGCTAGATGCGGCTTAAACGATGTAAAGAAATATATAGCGGCTCCTCCTAATGCACCTACTGTTGCAAAGATTTGAGAAGGAAACATATAACTGTATAAACTTGTACACATTAAAATTAACCCTAGAGTAATAGTCTTATTGACAGCACCATCAACCGTAAATGTATCTGACTCTGTAACGATTGGACCTCCTGATCTCTTCTTATCTCTGTCTACAGCAATAGCTTTGACTTTAGAAACGGATTCTTTGTCAAACATTGGATTGCTAGACTTATTAAATAATCTCATATTTTTCTTTTTATTCTATAATTATGACTCAGTTATCACTAAAACGGTTGTAATAACAATGTTAAACAATTCATAACCTAATTAAGATGGCTATGTTTCTTTATCGCTTCATATATTTTTTCTCTTCTGTTTTCAGGACTAGGATGCGTACTCTGGAATTCTGGTGTTTTAGACCCCCCGGAAGCCGCCTCTAGTATATCCATAACGCCTATAAGCGCCTCAGGATTATATCCCGCTTCTATCATGAGCCTTACTCCCCAATCATCTGACTCTAACTCTTGATCTCTTCCATATTTCATAGAAGCGTATTGCCCTACCACATTGGCAATCTGTCCCATTGAGTAATCTCCACCGAACATCAACATGGCACTCTGTACCAGTCCTTGGATAAATGTTGAACTTGCCATTCTCTCTGCACCATGTCTATGTATAACATGACCTATTTCATGGCCTATTACGCCAGCAAGTTGATCTTCATCTTTCAATTGTGAAAACAATGCGGCTGTTATAAAACATTGGCCTCCTGGCAATGCAAAAGCATTTACGACTTTATCATCAGCTAACAAATGAAAATCATAGGGATAACCAGATTTTCTGGCAATAGTGTTATTGACGAGGCGCTCTCCTACTCTATCGAGTAGATCTTGAGCCGCTTGATCTGGATGCAGTCCACCATGTTGAGCTGCCATCTGTGGAGCTGATTGAATGCCCAGCTGGACTTCTTCTTCTGGAGACCATACGATACGCTGATTTTCGCCCGTAATAGGGTTCATTTGGGTAGTAGTCAGAAACTTAATTGCTTGAAAAGCAGCCATTCCTAGGCCCAGTATGAGCATAATTTTAAATCTTCCACCGCCACCACCTCGACGTTGGCCACCGTATTGTTGTTGTCTTTGTCTATACATTTTTATAAAGTAAGATTATTGGGCTACATAACACTAACCCAAAATTGTTGTCTAAAGGTTCTTTTAAAGCCTTTTTTATATAAAAAACTTAACTAATAGGTATAGCATAAATGTAAATGCAACCCAGATTGAATAATCCAGATCAGGTTCCTTTTTCATAATCCAGCAGCCTATCAATACTGGAATTGTTGCTAGAGCAATCGCTACAAAGGGATACAATAGAGATTGACCTATAAAGTATAAAGTATTACCTAGAGCCCACTCAGATGGCACACTCCATGGGTTGATGACAATGGCTATAACGATCATCAAAATGACTAAGATCTTACTCCACCATTCTGTTCTAAAATCCATTTGTTGAAATTTTTTCTAAAAGTATAAAAAATTAGACCGAACTCTATTTATCACATATGATTTAAATATCTATATCAATTAATTAGGGCATGATATAAATCCAATATCAAAACAAGGCTGACCTCAATTCATGAGATCAGCCTTTGTATTATTATGCTTATTGTTAATATTCACACAGAACAGCAGACCTGTTAGGTTAATATTAAGTTCATCTAATTGTGCAAAAAGGTCTAGTGACCTCCTACGGCTTTACCTATAGTTTTACCTACCGTTCCACTGGCGTCGCCAGCAGCACCACCTAATTTCTTCATAAGGTCTAATACCTCACCGTCTTTCCCTAAGAACTTACCGTCTTTTACTGAAAATTCACCTGCTTTAAGAAGTACGCTTTCGCCTTTAAGAAGGTTACCTTCTGGATCAAGTGTTAGGCCCATCGTTTTTGCTGCCATTGCAGCAGCAGATGATGTCATTGCTTCTGTTGCAGCATCCTTAGCATTTGCCATGGCACCTGTAGCTGCATCCTTAGCATTTGCTATGGCATCTGTAGCTGCACCTGTTGCATTTGTTACCGCTCCTGTTGCATCAGTAGCACTTGTTACTGCTCCTGTTACAGCGTCTTTAGCATTTGTCATAGCACCCGTAGCTGCGCCTGCAGCACTTGTTACCGTTCCTGTTGCGGCATCCTTAGCATTTGTTACGGCAGCATTTGTCGTTGTTTGTGTTACTTCTTCATGTGCTGCGTTATGCACAGTTCCGTCGGCATGTGTATGCGTATGACCATTATGTGTATGTCCAGTAGAAGTAGCAGGTGCTGCTTTTTGCTCTGTTGTTACAGCTGGTGTTTCTGCAGTAGTCGTTGTTGCTGGTCTTGTAAAAAACCATCCTAAACCTGCCAAAACTGCTACTAGTACTAACCACTTCAACATTCCACCAGAAGCTTTAGCCTCAGTATGCATAGTGGTTGCTTTTGCAGTAGCTGCTTCTACAGTCTTTTTTGCTCCTGTAAGTCCAGCGGCCCCAGTTGCTAATCCAGATGTTAATCCAGAAGCTTGGCTCTGTAACATGCTTGATAATCCTTTAGCATCAAGGTTCTGTGTATTAGCTACTTTTCCTATTGATCCTAGCATCATAGGCGTTACTAGACTCATTAATTTTGACTTAGCATCTCCTCCTAGTCCTGGAACAGATATTTTATCAAGTCCATCACCGAAGATTGCACTATTCAACTTACCTCCTTTTTCCATCAAAGCTGCTGACGCATCTTTGTCACCCAAAGATGACGCAAGGTCACCACCTAAGTCGTGGTCTTTGATCATAGAAAGTAATGATGAAGCACCTGCTTCTGTTCCTCCTTTACTTGCAATTCCTTTCAACAATGAAGGCATCATAGACGTCAAGGCCGTCTTAACCATGCTGCTATTTCCACCTACTAGGGATGATAATTGTCCTACGACATTATCAGACATAAGTCCTTTGAAAACGTTTAATAAATTTGACATTTTAAGATAATTCTGGTTAGTTAATAATATTTACTCTTTTCAAGTTCTTGGGAAAGAAAGAAGAGAAATTATCTAAAAGAAAGTCAAGTTTTATTTGAAAGGCAACAGCAGGTTATAATTAACCATTTCAAAGCTAAGAGAATTCTATTAAAATAATGTTAAAAAGATTGAATAT
>JALZVB010000395.1 GCA_023300835.1 Saprospiraceae bacterium
AAGAAGAAATAATTGAAATTAATGAAAACGAAAAAGCAAAGTTATGCTAGATAAAGACTTTGAGAAGCATATAAAAGACAACCTCGAATCTGATAAAATGGATTGGGATAAGGAAGCTATGTGGACAGATATCAAAGAGGATTTGCCTCTGCCAAAGCATGAAAACAAACGAAGGCCTTGGGCTATATTTATTACACTTGGATTATTATCGTTACTCATTATCACTGCTGCATTCTATCATTTTGTTTATTCCGGATATACTAGTAATATTGCACAAACAAACACAGCATCACCCTCTCTCACAAAGGCTGTTGAAAAACACATCGTAACAAGTTCTGTCTCATCAAGTTCAACATTAATAAAAAAATCAGATGTCGAAAAAGTAATCAAAACCATGCAGTCTCCCCTACTTGTTAATGTAAACAAAGTTAATGAAGACAAGGCTTTAAGCAGTATCAGCGAAACAATTTCACAAACAAATTTCCCTCAGAACAAAGACATAACAACAGATAGAAAAACAACTTCAAACAAAACCAATAATACAATAGCATCTACACTTAAGAAGGAATCATTCTCTAATAATAAATTGACTACAACGAAAACCATAGACGCCAGTTCGCTTCCCGTAATGCAAATGTCAGGCAATCAGTTGATTATGAAAAATTCACAATATTCGCTTGAGCCTAAATGGATTACTTTTATAAATGCACTTCCTATTCTAGAAAGTATTTCTGGCAGAATTCCAGTAAGTCCTAGACAAAAAATAGACATCAATTTCTCAATTGGAATTATTAATCCTGCTGCAATAAACAATGGGGAAATTATAAAAACAATAGATGCCAGTAGCTTACCTGTAATGTCTATGATCGGTGATCAATTAGTAGCCGGTGACAAGACTAAAGAAGATGCCACATGGATAGATACACCAGCTACAGAAAACAAAATTGATCATACTCCAAGTAATGCTACAATAGTAAACGAAGAAGGTAATCCCATAGAGCCTATCAAGACAATTAATCAATTTAACTCACAGATTAAACTGGTCGCTGGAATAGGTACTACAACAATAAACAATACTGAAGTCAATATAATAGAACCTAATTGTTCTAGAAAAAATCTAACAACTCTAGAAACAATATCTGGTGGCTTAGGGGTAAGAACTTATTTGAATAATAGAATTTACATTGATGCATCAGTAGAATATGCCAGAACAACTGAACGACTAGAAGGCAACTACCAAGAGTCACTGACTACTACTATGCAGTCTGATTCTGCATCATACGTCACATTGAATTCTGGTGGTCAGATCTATCAAAGTGGAACATTAGAAACCATTCAATTAACAACTTACAACACCACCTCTCATAATGAATATCATGAAGTGAACATACCTATACAAGTAGGTTATAGACTTCCTTTAAGAAAGCTAGAATTAACACTAGCGACAGGACCTATCTTAGGCATATCGAATAGCTATAGTGGCGAGGTAATCTGTAATAATGAATTGGAACAAGTCACAGGAATCAGTGGTAATAGATTTATAAGAGCTATAAATTCTGAAGTAGCCTTATCGTACCCTATCACACCTAGGATTTCAACTTCGTTAGGGTTCCAATACAGATATGGATTAGAAAAAACTGACCTTATACATTCAGGTCAACATAATAATAGTAATAACAGAATTGATAAGATTGGTTTGCAAACAGCTTTCAGTTATAATTTTTAAAACAAACTAAAAAAAATAATATGAAATTTTTATTCACTTTACTTTTAGGGTTTACAATGACCCTATCTATGCAAGCCCAAGATTGCGATTGCGACTTGACGTTTGATGGAGAATGGGTATGTGCACAAGATGATACGGGAGAAGTATATCCAGTTCCTAACACATGTTTTGCAACTTGCCTCGGGCTAGAAGTAGTAGATAGTGAGTTGTGTGACTTTGATGTGTACGGAGGCGATTCAACAGAAATCGTAATCAGCTATGACGATTGCGATTGTGAAATTGACGATGAACTAGACTTTATTTGTGTTCTCACAGATGCTGAGACAGGAATTACTTGTCCTTTTCCAAATCTTTGTTTTGCAGAATGTGCAGGATATACAGCAGATGACGTAATAGAAGGAGATTGTGATTTTACTAATGGTCCTTTCGGAAACGGTGGACTTGGCAATGGTGGATTCCCGTGGGGTGAGTGGAACGGTGGATTCGAAGATCCTTGCGATTGTGAAGACGATCTTGAAGGAGAGGGTATCTGCATTCTCATTACTTACACTGATACTTTTGATGGCGAAACATATACTGAATCATTTGAAGCTTGGGCACCTAATGAGTGCTTTGCAGATAGTTATGGTTATGATAACTACATTGTAACGGACTGTGATAGTATCTGGACGGGTAACGATGGCTGGGGCGGAAATGACGACTGGGAAGATCCTTGCGATTGTGAAGACGATGGAGAAGGAGAAGGTATCTGCATTGTCATTACTTATTCTGACACTTTTGATGGAGAAACATACACTGAAACATTTGAAGCTTGGGTACCTAATGAGTGCTTTGCAGATTGTTATGGTTATGAAAACTATATTGTAACAGATTGTGATAGTATCTGGACGGGCAACGATGGCTGGAGTGGTACTGGCGGTACTTTTGGAAATGACTGTGACTGCGAAATAGATGATACACAAGAATTTATCTGTGTACTTACAGATTCAATTACAGGCGCTATCTGTCCTTTCCCTAATCTTTGTTTTGCAGAATGTGCTGGTTATACAGCTGCAGATGTCGTAGTATGTGGAGAAGGTTTCGACTTTGAAATATTTGAGACACTAGACTTATTTGAATGTGAAGACTGTGTTCCTGGAGAAGGAGAAGCCGTATGTGTTGATATTCAAGGTCTGGTTATTGAATTCCCAAGTGCATGTTATGCTGAATGCCTAGGGTTAGAAATTGTAGACTGTGACGGTGATATTATACCTGGTCTTACTAGTGTTCCCATTGAGGCTTATACAATAGGCTATATCCCAGTAGAAGACTACCCTACTCAGAGGGTAGTTAACACAACTTCAATCGTTGATGTATCCATATTTCCTAACCCAGCTACAGAAACGATCAATATCACATTGAACGTGGATATAGCGAGCAACTCTACCATGACTATTATAGATGCTACAGGAAAAATGATAAGTAATTCTACTACCGAATTAGTCAAAGGTAACAATAGCTTAGATCTTGATGTTAATGCGCTTACTACAGGGGTATATTACCTACAGTTAAAAGATGCAAAACAGAGTAATACTTACAGATTTATTAAACTATAAACGCCACATCGCAATAATATGAGCCACATAACGAAAGTTGTGTGGCTTTTTTCTTGTTTACTGCAATTGCATAAGATATATTTGCACTCCGATTCGAAAAACGGCTTATTTATAATCGTAAAATGTACGTTTTTAAGCAAAAATTGGACTTTATGGCGTGGTAGCTCAGCTGGTTAGAGCGCCAGATTCATAATCTGGAGGTCGGCGGTTCAAGCCCGCCTCACGCTACTGAAAAGCCCCTAACTATCTGATAGTCAGGGGCTTTCTTTATTTAACTGTCGTTTCAGTTGCCTTTTTAGACGACATTATGCCATTGGCTTAGATTAATTCGTTTCTTCCCTAATTCTAATATACATTACGGGTGACTTCTATAGAATATCAAAAGTCATAGGTCGTTACCGATTCAACCAAATTATTCCTACCCATATTGGACCTACTAAACTCCTATTCTAATAAGCTCTCAACCTACATTAATTATGTCAACTCGTAAGTATCTCATACTCAAGCTAGTTGTTATATTAATAAGAGGATATATCTACCGACATACCAGTTTAACTTCAGACTTAATCTAAACAAATTCTCTTTAAAATCTTATGTGGCATCTGAAAGGTAAATTGGTACTAGTGAATTTTATATCTATTATCTGCTGAACTACTCAACTTCTATCAGCTCTTCTACATCAGCTGGTACTACAGATTTAGCGGCTCTTTTTTTACAGACTTTACATAGTTCAGAGATACCTTTCTGCTCCCATGACTCTTTGATACTGCCGTTGCTCAATTCCTTTCCTTTGATGTATTGGCAATCATCAAATGCATGATATTTATTACCTGCCTTAGACCAGTAGACATTATCAGTATTAATGTTTAAGTTTTTTGCAACTTCGGTTTGTTCCTGAATTTCTGCAGTATACTTTTCTTGAGATGGTGGATTAAAGTCAGCTCCAGTGATACCCGCTAGAACCATCGCTACAGTGGCGATACTACCAGCAATTCCTTTCGTTTTTCCACTGACATTTTTGTTAGTAAAGATAAATATTACCAACGGAAGAAATGCTAGCACTCCCATAATGGCACCAAGTTGATTCTGGATAAAAAACCTCGTAGGTTCTTTCTCAGATGCTGGATCCAGTTTATTAGCTTTTTTCCACAGTGTAGAACCCGTGATAGCCAGAATCAAAATGACAACGATCGCTACAATTAATAATACCAATTTTTCATCACTTATCAGTTTCAATATGGCAAAAACTTGTCCGGCCATAGCAAGAACCCATGCTAATGCAGCGAATAAACGTAGTTGCTTTGCTTTGCCTTTAGCTTCAGGACTTGCTTCAAATACATTTGTGTTACTCATTCTTTCGTTTTTTTTTATGACGTAATAGTCGGCTTTCAGGTCACGCAAGTTAAGAATTAGTTTCAATAAGGTTATTTACACTACTTCACAGTAAAATGAAAAATTTAATTATTGATATAGCTTAACTCACATATAATATTTTAGTACTTATCAAGCATCACATGTTATCAGATTACGGAGAATAAATCCATTGGTTGTGTTTATGCGCATGAAGATATTCTATATTCAATTATTAGATCAGATACATATTGATAAAAATGTAAGATTTATATGTTAACAACATCGCTATCAAACGATTAAAGTGTCTTATAAATCAGTTCAAGTAGATCATTTCATCTTATTGTATTAAAATTTCTCAATAAGTTCGTTTATTTTGCTAATTCTGTGATAGGAAACTACTGTTTGCAGGTAGGTAATTTGAAAATTCAGAAGTAGCGAGCCAATATTTAAACAAATTGTCAGGCTACTAAGATTTTGATTTCTTTACTTACCATAGACAAAAAGAGGACCTCTTTCTTAATTTAAAAAAAAATTACATGAAAAAAGTATTACTTTTCTTTACATCTTTATTCTTAGTCCAATTTGCATTATTGGCGAACACTACAAAGTCTAATGACAATTACCAAGTAGCTATTATGGCTGCCGATGACTGTGCTGATGCCACTGATATCAGTAATTTATTAGGAGGTGCTATTGATATACCAATGACCTCTACATTATTTACTAACGTCGGAGCTACAGTTTCTGCTTTTGAAGAGGCACTTCCAGGTTATGCTTGTTTTCTAGAGAATGATGGCACTTCTTTCACACCTTCATTAGAAAATGCGCAATGGGTCACTTTTACTGGAGATGGTGGACTTTATTCTATAGTATCGACAGATTGCGGTGCAACAGTAACCGATTATATAGATGATGGTGATACACAGTTTGCTATATACCGTGGTGTAGATTGTAACAACTTAACTCCTGTTGCTTGTAATGAAGATCTAAACGTGAGTCCTGTTGGGCCTTTTCCAGCTGGTTTGGATTTTCAAACTGAAGAAAATGTAGTTTACTACATGATGATTGACGGTTTTGCAGGTTCTGACGGTGAGTACTGTTTAGAATTTACTCAAAGGTCAATATTCACCTGTAATGAAATTGCTCTTGATACGGCAACAATTACTACTTCAAACGTATGTTTTAATGATATTGTAGATATCCAATTGACGAATGCGGTTATTCCTGTTTTACCAAATAGTGCTTTTGTTTGGGGTATTTTCGGTTCTGATATTAGTGGTTCTATTGATCCATTTAATGAACCAGATATAGTTGGATTCTTTCCATTAAATCCTGATATATATGTTCCTGGTATAGCTAATGATGGTACTCAACTACCTGCGGGCACTTATTTCTTCACCCCTATTACTTTTGGAAATGGTGTCGATACTATTGGTGACAACCTTCTTAGCAGTTTTAGCTTTGCCAATGGTTGTATAATTACTGGAAACTCTATTGAAGTTAACTTCTTAACTGAATTAACAAGTTTAACAGGAATAGGTGAAGGTATAAACGAAACAGCTCCTGGTTCTAATGGAGAAGCAAGTGTAAGTGTCACAGGTGGTTCTGGAGCTTATACATATGTGTGGAACAATGGAGAAACGACTAGTTCTATTTCTAACCTTGTAGCTGGTGTCTATAGCGTAGTTGTTTCAGATCAAACTGGCTGTGTAGACGACATTTCTTTAGAAGTTATGGTAGACAACACAGTGAGTATTAACGAATTGGATTTTGAAAAATCTATAAAACTATTTCCAAATCCAACAAACCAATTGACAGCGATTCAGTATGGCTTCAGTGAATCCGTAGATTTGGATATTACAATTACAAATACAATCGGCCAAGTTGTATTCCAAAAAGTAATTAATAATACTTTGAATGGCTCTACAGAAATCAATGTATCTGATTTTTCTAATGGTGTTTACTTTGTACAATTAAGTGAAGGAGAAAACCAAACAAGCCGTCGATTAATCGTTACTAAATAAGAACCTGTAAGAAAGTTTCTAACAATGATACCGCAACCACAGCATGATACTTTTGTAATCATGTTGTGGTTTTTTTATGGCAAAATAAAAATTCGGTTATATTAATAAAACTACCAATTGGTAAAATTTAGATTTCTTACTTTCATTAGAATGAAAAGTATTGAAGAAACTCAAGATGCTTTTTGTATAAATTACTATAGATGAAATTCTTTCAAACAACTACATTCCTAATCGTTTGCCTCATTACGACTATCTGTTTTACAGGTATTAGTCAAAGTGTCAGCCCTTCCAAAGTAAAAGATTTTTTATCCCTTAAGGACAACGTTCACATCCTGTCTTTTTTTGTAGATACAGAACAGGATAGTTGGGAGGGAGAAGAAATTGCCCATTACTATGACGAGTTAATTAAGAGTCAGAAATGGTTAGTTGATCAAGCTGCAAACTGGGATCAAGAATTAGAGTTTGATAATGACTACTTAATGCGGACAATAAGTCTATTGTTTATATAAGACGATTGACAAGTAAACAAAGCTCTAGACATACAATCAGGCTGATAATGGATGATCTGGGATATGAGAATATCGAAGCGTTC
>JALZVB010000396.1 GCA_023300835.1 Saprospiraceae bacterium
ATACTTTCAGAGAAAACAGCAGATCTATTAATCATCTCTATACCTGTATCTACGTCACTGAAGTAACTCACATGATTAGGAGAGTTTTCTATCGTTATCAACTCATTTAATATGCCTAAGGAATCCGCTCTGGCATGCATTACTGCACTACCTTGAATAGGCGCAATAGGAAACCCTTGAATAGTTGCCCATCCGTCTCCATATGGCACTACCATATCTCCATCATCATGTACACTGAAAAATGGTGGATCATCTGTTGAAATCAATGTCGCATTATTAAGGCCACCAGAAAAACTAATTAACCCTATGACTTCAGACGTATACTCAAAGTTGTCACTTGAGTTACCTTCTACGCCACCATCAGCTTCTATAAAACCTCTCAACTCATCTGGTATAATATCACTTTCATCAAGGGTCGCAGCATGAGATGCACAGATTGCACCCGCAGATATACCTCCCGTAAGTATGTAATCAGGATCTACACGATAATTATTATCAGTATCAGCGTCTTGTTTGAGGAATCTAATTGCAGCTTTCATATCACCTATCGATTTTACGACAACTTTCTGCATCGTTTGTTGCGTAGGAAATGGCAGTAAAAATCCATCAAATAACCTGTAGTCAATTGTTACAGCTACATAACCTTTCCTAGCATAAGCTTCACATAGAAAAGCTAAATCTTCTCTAGCACCTACAACAAAACTACCTCCAAATGCTAAGACTATAGCAGGTCTTTTTTCTGCAGTATCTCCAGCGGGTTCGTAGATATCCATGAAGAGTTCTTGGTTTGCACCATTTATAGTTCTATTCTCTCCAAACTTAACCGCTTTTGTAACCGTAAAGTCAGCAAAAACATCAGCTGTATATCTTTCATTATCACAAGTCTCGTGTTGCGCAGAAACGATACCGCATGTGAATATTAGAAGTAAGAGTAAATATTTTTTCATCAGAATGTATTATTTGATTTGTGACATATGCCAGATTGTATAAATGTATAACAATCTTGTGGTTACATCATGCTTTGATTATACGTTAACGATAATAGTTGCCAGAAACACCGCTTTAAGACAAATAAAGCAATTCAAGTAGGAATTTATACGACATAACAATTATGCTTCCTTTAGCTAACTGATGTTCATTTTAACACTGTTTCTCCTAAAAAAAATGGAATCAAGTATATATCGCAGAGATATCTTATGTTGACACAAGGAATCTATAATCCAATCTGTTTTTTCTGATCGTTTTTAAAATGTTATGATAATCACCAGATGCTCCCATGAGTTCTCTCAACCAGTACCTATCTGTACAAGTCTGTGGAATATAAAATAGTTTCCTTAAGATACGTACAGTACCCATAGGAATTACCAGCTGGGTTTTGACAACTTCTTGTCCGTATAGATTGATAAGATCTTGGCTGTGTTGCTCGTGTACTATTGTGATACTTTCTTCTTCTTTTATAATAAATCTGTATGCGTTTATATGTTTCATTGTTCTCATTGCAGCTGCTTTTTTCTGTTGTTGAGCAGTACTGAATTTATAAAGCAAGTTGAGTGGATTTCTAAGTTGTAAAGCTTCCATAAGTGGATATTTTTTTTTCGTTGTAATAAATTAATGTGAATTAAACTTCTCTCAAGTTTGATGGATGGTAATAAAATTTCAAGTATGTATCTATTCATAATCTAAATCAGGTAAGTAATATATTTCTCTTATCATATTACAAAAGAGCACCATACGATGCAAAGTATCTGCACGATAAATTCTGACTCGTAATTACCATAGAAAACTTATGATTAAGTTTAGCTTTGTAAGCTAAAGCAACACATTGAAATGTCTGATACAATCGTAATAGAGGAACCTAAGATTCAAATATCCCCTGCGCTGTTGTCTGAACTTAAGACCTTGGTGCATGAGAAAGGACAGGTGATTGTGCACTGTATACAGGAGGCTGACGATATTACATATATAAGAATATGGCCCCAGACTAACCTCTATTGCCAGCATACGGATCATGTATCGAGTCTCGTACATGCTGAGAAAATAAGTTTCTTTCCTGTATGGACTGAGGTGTACCCAGGTGAAAATTACTTTACACTTATATTTTCTGGTTTACCTAAATCTTGTATAGTTTTTGATCTGATTGAGCATTGTGACAATGAGGCAGGCGCCTTTAAGGTGTTAAGTATCCCTAGAAATAATACAGATGTTTATTATGTAAAAGTTTAACTGAAAACTTTTATTAAATCTCATAAGCCTCCAGAAGAATATCTCTTATCTCAGTATTGAGACCATATACAGCTTGTGCATCAGTAGCAATTGATTTACACCGATCCTCAAAGTCTGTTTGTAAGGCCATCTCGAGTATTAGGTGAATGGCTTTCTGAAATGTAAACATGCAGAAATTATAGGTAGCTTGGGTTGCACTAGGCCTGCGCAGCAAATACATTAATGATATTTCTGTCGCATGTAAATAGATATCTACCTTCTCATGACTGAAAATGGCATGCTTGATAATATCTTTAATGAGGCTTTTGGCTTTAGCTACTCGCGTTCTTTTTCTTGGTTTCTGAGCAATATAAAAGAAGTTCTTTATATCTTTTTTAGCCTTTTCATATCGCTTTTTCCTGTCCTCATCATTCCCGAGTTCCATCAGGTAATGTAACTTAACTTCAGGGATCTTGGTATATAACGATTTTAACTCTTCTCTTAACTCTTCTTCGCCTACAGCTGATACAAATTTGAGAAACTTAGATTTACTCATAGTGTAAAAGTAAGAAATAGATTTTTTGATTTAGTCCTTAGAAACAAAAGTAAAATAGCGTTAAATAGAAAAACACTATTTCTGTTAAAGTTGTCGCTTAGGTTTAAATTAAAAGTGACAATTTTGACCCAGAAATAGTGCATCTTATTAAGTGGAAACAGTATCTAGATTTTAATCACATACTGTTCCATTGTACCATTTATTACCTCTTTCTATCCTTAGAACTCCATTTGACACTTCAGATGAATTGAGTTCTTCCAGTCGTTTTTGTTCTAAGTGATAAGCGATCATCGCTTGAGAAACTTGTTGGAGTAGTCCATTACCTGCCCACTCATTAGGAGATATAGATAAGGGTTCTAAGTACTTTTTTAAAATTTCGTATTTACTCATTCGTTTCAATTTAAATTTAACACCAAATACAAGTCAATCTGTACCTTCTATCTGTTTGACTCTAGAATGCTACTCCCAAAGCCAATGTCAGTCTATTGGCACTTTTATTAAGTTTTAATATATCGTCGCCTAAACCGAACTCATCTGAAATACTGGTGAATCTGTTTAGGTATCTCACATCGATATGAGCCTTACCAATTTGATACCCTAACAAAAATTGGAAACCAGAGTTAATGGATTTACTTAAATCCTTATAACCTTCCTGAGTCTCTAATTCAGATGATTTAGATAAGTTAACTTCAAATACTGGTCCCGTTCCTAACTTGAAGTTTTTGTAATTTATACCCGCAGAAACAGGTAACTCTATAATGTAATTAGTTTCATTAAGCTCTTGTGGTGATGCATCACTTGCAAATGCGTTTCTTGCTTCAAATTGCAACTTATATTGCGTGGCGAGAGCTTCTACTTGTAAAAAAGCAGGTCCGATCTTATTGTAAGCCATCAAACCTAATGAGTTTACGCTTCCTCCACCGTGAAACATGATTTTTCGAGGTACTTTATCCCCTGATGGGAAAATTCTAATTTCTGCATCAGCTTGTGATACATTTCCAATAGCCACTCTTGGACCTATTGTCCATTGTGCCTGTGTTACCACTGCAAATAAAAAGCTAAATGCTAATGGTAATAGTATGTTTTTCATTGTTGTTAAAAGTTAAATTAATTTTTAAATTTTTGTTTATCTATCCGTTCTCAAGACATAGAATTGATCGTAGTACCCTATTTTTGATCCTGGTTAAGTAATCACTATGTCAAACAGTTGTCAGTAATAAGATACATTCGATGTTATGACGCATACAAACACCATGATGTATGGTCATTAACATTACTTTATGGGCTCTTTAGTTATTTATTAATGATACCTGATAGACATAACCGTATTACTTACTTATAACTAAAATGCAGTATATGTATTGAGATGGTCGACAAGCAAGCGTGCATTATCTGGAGGAAGTCAAAGAAATCTAGAATTTCCTTAGAAAGACCTTTATTATATTAGATAAAAGAATTACTTTTGCACAACTTTTACACGAAGAGAAAAAGATATTATGTCTAGAGTATGCCAATTAACGGGAAAGCGACCTATTACAGGGAACAATGTTTCTCACTCAAACAGAAAAACTAAGAGAAGATTTCTTCCTAATCTTAATACTAAAAGATACTATGTTCCAGAATTGGATCAGTGGATCAAAGTTAAGATATCAGCCAGTGCAATGCGAACTGTAAACAAGCTAGGGATTTACGAATTTCTAAAGAAGCAAAAAAAGGCCGGATTTGATCTTGGCATCGATTTGAAATAAACTTATCAATACCTAAACTAGATAGTCAAATGGCTAAGAAATCCAAAGGAAGTAGAATACAAGTTATATTAGAATGTACAGAGCATAAAGCTACTGGTCAACCAGGTACATCTAGATATGTAACTCAAAAAAACAGAAAGAATACACCTGATAGAATGGAATTAAAGAAATTTAATCCTGTTCTTAAAAAATACACTGTTCACAAAGAAATCAAATAAACATGGCTAAAGTCAGTAAAAATGCCAGAGTAGCTCAGAGAGCTGCAAATGCTGGTTCAGGAAGAGAGTTTGTAAAGGTTATAAAAAGTGTCAAAGATCCCGTTAGTGGAAAATACACATACAAAGAACTCATGATACACAAGGATAAAGTAAAAGAATGGTTCGCTGAGAACAAATAGCTTACAATTATCCCTAAGAAATAATTTATTTAAAAGGCAAGGTATTCATTACTTTGCCTTTTTTATTATTTGTATTTAAACATAACTAGCTAGCCTCTTACAATGAGTATTTTTAAAAAGTATTTCACCAAAGAAAAGAAAGACGACCTCAACAAAGGCTTAGAGAAGACCAAAACAAGTCTTTTCGGTCAGATAGCCAAGGCTGTCGCTGGAA
The DNA here is from genome assembly GCA_023300835.1 of Saprospiraceae bacterium. Classification (GTDB taxonomy): domain Bacteria; phylum Bacteroidota; class Bacteroidia; order Chitinophagales; family Saprospiraceae; genus RFSX01. Next base: position 5,118 of record JALZVB010000396.1, read on the forward strand.
AATCTACAATAGATGAATCTTTCCTTGATGAACTAGAAGGTATATTAATATCATCTGATGTAGGACTAGATACTACAGTAAAAATCATTGAGCGACTTGAGAAAAAAGTAGCTAAAGAAAAATACTTTAACACCAGTGACCTCAACAGTATTCTGAAACAAACTGTTATTGACATGATTATGAACGCATATCAT
>JALZVB010000397.1 GCA_023300835.1 Saprospiraceae bacterium
GTATGGGAGGAGGAACAACTGGTGAAAATCCAATGGATTCTATTGATATGGTAGATGTCTCATGTGAAAACATAGCGGATGATCTCAAAGTAGATCAAGTCTGGTTATTCGAAAAAGTAACAGGAAAAGGTAATATTTTCGGTAATGACGTAGAAGATGAGGACCAGAATCCTGATGGATTTGCACAATTCAATTCTGATAACACAGGTTTTTGGGATTTCAAAGTCACTTTCAATGACATAAATCAAGAATTAGCTGAAACCAAAAACTTTACGTGGAAACGAAATGCTTGTGATAGTTTAGAGATTTTCAATATCGATGATAGTCAAACTACATTTTGGACTCTAGTTTCAGCAAATAACAATATAGTTGTTGCAGAATGGGATATACAGCTTGGTGGAAATAATGCATTGATGAACGTCACGCTTAGACCTCAATAACCTTTTAGATAAGAAGTAACAACAGCCAGTGCTGCATCAAAGTTCTGGTTGTTGTTTATTACCATATCAGCGTCTGACTTGAATACTTCTATGTATTTCTCATAGGCTGGTAACACATGGTGCTCGTATCTATATAAGACATCATCTAGAGGATAGTTTCTTTCTACTTGGTCCCTAGAAATTCTACGGATCAACTTAATAGCCTCTTTAGCTTCGATAAATAGTTTTAGGTCAAAGAATGGCGCCAACTCCTCATAGTAATAGACAAATAATCCTTCAACTATATATATCGGTGCCGGGTGCAATTCAACTTGCCTGGATTCAGCTAGTTTATTATTGAACGTATATTCTTGCTTGACAACTTTATTGCCAGAAGTCAATGTTTTGAGATCATTGATCAATGATCTTATGTCGATAGAACAAGGTAGATCAAAGTTACAGACCCCATTAGCATCCTTAGATTGTTCTTCTCTAGGGAAATAATAATTATCAGTAGATATATAACAGATATCCTTATCACTCAATGATTCCTTTAGTTTCTTGAGAAAAGTAGTTTTCCCTGATCCACTCCCTCCTGCTATCCCGACAATTAATTGATTACTCATGGCTATAAATCTAGACAAAATTAAAATTATACCTATATTTCGCCATCAGTTTCTAACATGAATACAGCAAGAGGGTTATTTGGAATATTTGGACTATTGTTAATCTGCTTTTTATTGAGCAATAACAAGAAAAACATCAACTGGAGGCTAGTCGCCATCGGCATCGGACTTCAATTAGTATTGGCCTATGGTCTGCTTGAGGTTGAGCTAGTAAGATTTATATTTCAAAAGATAGTTGACTTTTTTGTTCTCATTATTGGAGGGGCTGACAAATCTGCTAAATTTTTATTCGGAGAATTAGCTGTTCCTGGTAAGTATGGATTTGCATTCTCAGTACTCCCTACAATTGTTTTCTTTTCGGCACTATCGTCATTATTGTATTATCTGGGTATTCTGCAGAAGATCGTATTCTTTTTTGCTTGGATAATGAATAAAACAATGAGACTCTCTGGTGCAGAAAGTCTAGCTGCTGCTGCCAATATTTTCATAGGCCAGACGGAGGCGCCTTTGGTTGTGAAACCTTACCTAGAAAAAATGTCTAAGTCGGAAATCATGTCACTTATGACAGGTGGTATGGCGACTATAGCTGGTGGCGTATTTGGTGCATACATGGCTATGTTAGGTGGTGATACGTTAGAAGGTCAACGTTTATTTGGCATGCACTTACTTACGGGATCGATAATATCTGCGCCTGCAGCCATCGTCGCTGCCAAAATTTTAATCCCAGAAACCATTAAAGAGGTAAATTCTGATCTCACCATCTCTAAAGAAAAAATAGGAAATAATCTTCTAGATGCATTATCAAGAGGAACTACAGATGGTCTTAAGTTGGCTGTTAATGTCGGTGCTATGTTACTTGCCTTTATGGCCATAATTTATTTATTCAATGACCTATTTATGGCTTTTGGTGAATTAATAGGTGTCAATGGTTTTATATCTGATCAATCAGAAGGGGCATTTGATGGATTAACCTTGCAATATCTGATAGGGTTACTATTTGCGCCTATAGCTTGGTTGATCGGCATTCCTTCTAGTGAAATACTTTTAGTAGGACAGATGTTAGGTGAAAAAACAATTCTTAATGAATTTGTAGCATATGCATCACTTACTGACTATAAAAATGCTGGAATGTTATCTCAACGATCCGTGTTATTATGTACATACGCATTACTAGGATTTGCCAATTTTGCCTCCATCGGAATACAGATAGGCGGTATAAGTTCTATTGCTCCAGGACAGAGAGACACAATAATAAAACTTGGATTTCTTGCACTTGTGGGCGGAACAGTAGCCAGTTTACTTACGGCTACTATTGTAGGGTTAATAATTTGATAAAGATTTTTTAAACATATTCAACACTTGATTGTTTAAAGCAACTGATCAAGTATTCAATTTAATTATTTTATAATCTATATTTCGAATGAAAAATATTCTAATTTTTACACTTTTATTGTCTGGGCTTACGCTAATGGGACAGATAAAAACACCTTCTGCAAGTCCATTTTCTGAGGCAACACATACAATTGGTCTTACAGATGTTACAATTGCATACTCTAGACCTGGAGTTAAGGACAGAGCAGTCTTTTCTGCGGATGGACTAGTAAAGCATGGCCAATTATGGAGATTAGGTGCTAATAGTGCAACTAAAATGAGTTTCTCTGATGATGTAACTGTGAACGGTGAAGCATTACCTAAAGGTGATTATGCTGTTCTATGTACACCATCTGCTACAGAATGGACTTTCCACTTTTTTACATATGAAAAAGGGAGTTGGAGTTCTTACAAGGAAAAAACAGCCGTAGTAACAACTTCTTCTAAGATTATGAAATTGCCTATGTCAGTTGAAACATTTACAATTGGAACAGGTAATCTAGCGGACACTTCTGCTGATATCGAATTCCTTTGGGATAAAGCTAAAGTTACTTTGACACTAGGTGTTAAAGGAGAGGAAGTTATAATGAAAAACATCGAACAAGTAATGGCTGGTCCTACTGGTAACGATTACTACCAAGCGGCTTCATATTACCATAAAAACGGTAAAGATCTAGGTCAAGCATTGACATGGATAGAAAAAGCAACTTCAGGTGCTGAACCAAGGTTCTGGCAAGTAAGAAGAAAAGCTTTAATCCTAGGTGATATGGGCAAAGTAAAAGAAGCTATAAGCGCAGCTACAATGTCTATGGAATTAGCTCAAGCTGCTGGTAACATGGAGTATGTAGAAATGAACAAGAAGTCTATCAAAGAATGGTCTAAGTAATCTATAACTTAGTCTAATATTATATCAGGCCCAGCAACTATGTTGTTGGGCCTCTTTATATTTGTGCCTTAATCTAATAATATTGTAATGAAATCAGTTATACAATTACTTTCCCTAGTTACTTTTGTACTTGTATCATCTACATACAATTACTCTCAGTCAACCTCAAGATTTGACCTAACGGGTAACGTATCTCAAGATGACACAGAACCTGTCATTTATGCCAATGTAATCCTTCACAACGCTGTAGATAGCAGTATGGTAAAAGTTGAAACGACTGACGATAGTGGGCAATTTATTATAAGTCAACTTAACGCGGGTTCCTACTTTCTGAAGATCAGTTATATCGGGCTAGAAGAATACCAGTCAGATGTTTTTACAATTACCAATAAGGATATTGACCTTGATAAAATTGTAATGTATGCAGGTGGAATAGAATTGGAAACAGCTGTTGTTACGGGAAGAAGAGCACTCATAGAAGTGAAACCAGATAGAACCGTTTTCAATGTAGAAGGAACTATAAATAGTACAGGTGAAGATGGATTGAGTTTATTGCGTAAGGCACCAGGCGTACTAGTAGACAATAGTAACAACATAAGTGTATTGAGTCGATCAGGTGTTCTATTCTATGTAGATGGCAAGCGTTTACCAATAACTGGTGATGACCTGACCGCATACCTCCAGAGTATCACAGCAGATCAGATAGAACGTATAGATATTATTACCAGCCCAGGCGCAAGATATGAGGCGCAGGGTAATGCCGGTATTATTGACCTGAGATTAAAAAGAGATAAAAGCCACGGTAGTAATGGTTCAGTTACAATAGGCACTTCCCAAGGAAATAAAAGAAAAGATAATTTAAGTGGTAGTTATAATTACAAAAACAAAACCTTCGGCACATTTGCAACCCTAGGACTTATTCATGGCACTTGGTTTGAGCAGATTACATTTGACGGATATCAGAACGATTTCCGTCTGTTGTCTTCCACAGAGAACGTTAGAGATAAGAATGGATTAAACTACAGACTTGGGACAGACTTCAATATAGGTACCAACCAGTCCATAGGTTTTATTGTAACAGGTTCTCATAATTCAGAAGATAAAGTAACGACTAATAGAAATATTATTTCTGACAATACAGATGTAGACAACTTTGATACGACACCTGCTGATGTCATTATCCCTGATGAAGACATCGTTAATATACTGAGAACCAATAACCTGAGCGATGCCGATCGTAACTACAATACTTATAACGTTAATTATTCTTTTCTAGAAGGAGAGACATCTTTAATTGTAGATGCAGATTATGGTCTGTACAGAAACACTGAAAACTCCAGTCAACCCAATGATTTATTTACTAGAGATGAAGTACTGGTAAGTCAGAGTCTGTCTCTATTTGAAACACCTAGAGATATTTCAATTGCTACCTTCAAGATAGATTATGAAAAGTCTGTAAGCAAAGGAAAACTGGGAATAGGAGCTAAGTATGCAGATGTAGGAACAGAAAACATTTTTAACTTCTTCAACGAGGTAAAGACCAATCTTGACTCGATTAAATCGAATGCTTTTGATTATTCAGAAAAAGTTACAGCAGGTTACATTACTTATCAACAAGCCATTAATCCTAAATTGAATTTCAGTTCGGGATTGAGAGTAGAACATACTAATACAGCTGGATTTCTTACCTCATTGTTAATGAATCCAGTTGATGTTGAACGCAATTATATGAGCTATTTTCCCTCGGTGGGGTTGACATATCAACTGACACCTAGCAACGTATGGTCATTGAATTATGGAAGAAGGATTAACCGTCCTGATTATAATGTCCTTAACCCTTTTAGAGTACAGATCAGTGAGCTAGAGTTCAGTAATGGGAATGCTGATCTCTTACCAGAAATCGTAAATAATATAGAATTGGGCTATACTCTTAAGTACAGATTCAATTTCAAATTATCGTATAGTGTTACTGATGACAAAATCACGAGATTAATAGGGACTGATGATAGTGATCCTAGAGCCAGTTTCATTAGTTGGGATAACCTGAGTACGCAGAAAATTCTAGCTTTCAATACGAGTTTACCCTTTGACCTAACAGATAAATGGTCTGCATTTTTTAATGTAAGCAGCAGTTACATTTCCAATAATGCCGTGTATCCAGATGGTGGTGTTATTGACCTTTCTGTATGGAGTTATAACATTTTTCAACAACATACTTTCAAACTGCCTCATGATTTCACAGGTGAAGTCTCATCATGGTATGGTGGTCCTGGTGTATGGGGTGGCGTATTTTTATATGAATCCAGTTGGTCTCTCAATTTGGGATTACAGAAAAGATTTTTTGAAGATAAACTAAATATTAAGCTGAGTATATCTGATATATTTGAGCAAGCTTTCTGGAGTGGTTTTTCAGATTTTAATGGCTTACTTAATTATGGTTCTGGTAATTGGGATGCACAGCGAGTAAGTATCAATGCGACTTATAATTTTGGAAATAGTAAGGTTAAGAACAAGAAGAGAAAATCAGGTTTAGAGTCTGAAGGTAAGCGAGTGGGAGAGTAGTAACTTATATTCTAGTTATACCAATTTACCTTTAATGCTATTATAAGATTTTAAGTTAAACTGGTATTAGTTCATTTTTCATTGTTGCTTTATTTAAGTGATGTCGCAGAAATTAACTACAGTAATCTTTGCTATCCCTAGGTCAAAAAATAATTTTTACGATTCGCTAAAAACAAAAAAAGTCATCAATCATTGAGCGAGCTCAGATTGATGACTTTTTTTGTTTTCTTGACCGAGGTCAAGAAGGTTCTTTTCTCTAGTGGAGCCGCAGAGATTATCTGTGATGATCTCTACTTACCCAAGGTCAAAAAGAGACCTACTTCGCTTTGCTCAGAAATAAAAAAGGCCAT
>JALZVB010000398.1 GCA_023300835.1 Saprospiraceae bacterium
ATCTATGTGCAGATTGCCTATCCCAGGTGATTTATCCATTTCTATGATAGGATTACCCATCATATTATAAACCGTAAGTCTTCCGGATGATGTTAACGGTAAAGTTAATTGTACATCTGACGTAGCAGGGTTGGGGTACATCACAATAGGATCTTGTAGATCGGTAGGTTCTAGCACAGAAGTATGTATTCCTCACGCAATAGAACAGCAATTATCATAAGTATTAAGACAACAATACTTTTAAATCATAAATAAGCTTCAGAGGAACGAAATATTAATAGCATCCAAAAATAGGACATTAGATAAAGCTCCAGCAGAGACATCAATAACCACAAGCTACTTTGCTGAGGCTTTTATAATAGCCTTACGGATTAGTAAATATAATCACCACATTGTAGCTGGAATTGAATTGTCTACGCTATGTATCACTTTTGATCTGATCAAAAAAAAACGGTAGAAATAATATAACGGGTAAGCAACGTCATATCTGTTATGAAGCCTAAAATAAGAACGGCTTCTACAAACCCAAAACAATTGAGAGTTAAATTATATTAACGTTAATACCATTTAATGATCACACTAAGATATGGGATAACAACAGTTATAATGACATCTGATGCTGCATTACAGCCGACTTAACTGAGATGCAACAATTAGATTTCTATATTCGTGCTTAAATAAGATAAAAACAAGCTCCTGATTGACTAAGATATTACATAACATTTTTGCCTTATTAGGTTTCTGTATCGTTATCCTTGCTTTAAGTCAATGTAAACCTATCACGTATTTTTCCAATCCAGATAAAGTTAATGGTGGAAAAAATGGTGAATTCTCATTCCCGTTTGATTGGATAGGTCAGTACGAAGGGACGCTTATAATGCATACGCCATTAGATACGAGTCATGTCAAGATGGAGTTATCTATAGGTTATCCTAATCAATTGGGTTTCTATCCGTGGAAGCTGACCTACAATAACACAGATGTCAGATCATATGGTCTTGAGGTTATAGATGCTAAAAGGGGCCATTACCGCATCGACGAATATAATAGTATCAAGATTGACGCCTTCTTGAGAGATAATCACTTTATAAGTAAGTTCGATGTTATGGGAACAGATCTCTTAATTGATTACGAGATAATAGACGATGGAATTCATGCAAGGCTGTATTTATCTCAAGTGGAACCCATTTCAGTGACAGGAAAGGCTGTTATCGAACAGGATACAGTGCCGGAGGTTAATTCTTATAAGTTATCTGTGTTCCAAGAAGCCATCCTGAAAAAGATTAATTAACATGTTTGCAATCTAGTTTCGTATCTGATATGTCTTCCCAATCTTCATTTTTATGTCCTTCTTGTTCTCAACCTAACTTATGTAGGGTAGATAGGACATGTTGGTGTATGGATTTACCAAGATTGTTATTAGATAATGCGGCTGATACTTGCTTGTGTAATGACTGTTTGATAATAGCAATGGCAAACGAGATTAATACTGGTAGAGTCATAATAACAGATGTTATAAGAGGCAGTGTTAAAAAATTAGGGTTACCCAAAACCAGTCAACTCGACGTAGATTATTACATTATTAATAAAGGTGGAAATGACCTTTATGTTTTCACAAGTTGGTATCTATTGCGAAGAGGCCACTGTTGCAAGAACAGTTGCAAGAATTGTCCATATTAACCTGAATTAGGATAATTAAAACCACAATTTTTCTTTCTGGTATATTTCATACTTTTGAGCCAGAAACAAAAAAAATGACAACACAAGATTTAAAGGCATTAATAGAACAGGTTGTTTGTATAGCTCAACAAGCGGGAGATAAAATTCTAGAAGTCTACAATGATGTAGACAACTTCCAAGTAGAGCAGAAGGACGATAATTCGCCATTGACAAGAGCAGATAAGGAAGCTAATGATATAATATGTACAGGATTAATTGCCATTTCACCTCGTATTCCAATAATTTCTGAAGAAAATAAAGAAATCGACTATTCTGAAAGGAAAGATTATGAATACTGTTGGATGGTAGATCCGCTTGATGGTACCAAAGAATTCATCAAGCGTAATGGAGAGTTTACTGTCAATATAGCACTTATACATAACAACCGTTCTATTGCCAGTGTGGTATATGCACCGGTAATGGATGAGATGTATTATGCTATAAAAGGAGAAGGTGCCCATATGGTAAAGGATAAAAAAGAGACCAAAATCTCAGCGGCTACTTTCACAGAGAGTGACAAAAACTTAGGGATTGTTTGTTCCAGATCACATCTCAATGAAGAGACGCAGGCGTTTATGAATAATTATGATGCACCTAATAAAGTAGAAAAAGGAAGTTCACTTAAGTTTCTTATTCTAGCTGCAGGAGGAGCACATTTATATCCTCGATTAGCGCCGACAATGGAGTGGGATACAGCTGCTGCTCAGATTATTCTTGAAGAAGCCGGTGGAGAAGTTGTTAGAGCTGAAGATGGATTACCTGTAGAATATAATAAGGCCAATTTACTCAACCCACATTTTGTAGCTAGAGCCAAAAGGGTTTAATTATTCTTTTGTAAAAGGGGCAATGTTAGCCCATCGCTTTTTCTTAAAGTTATTTTATTTGCATTTACTTTCAATTGTACATTTATGGTTTATACGTCTCCAATAATAGATAGAGAAATACTTTTTGGGAACCCACAGATATCAGGTGCTCAACTCAGCCCAGATGGAAAGTATATTACTTTCATTAAACCCTTAAATGGAACAATGAATATTTGGGTCAAACCCAAAGAAAGTACATTTGAAGAAGCCTATCCACTTACGGATGATGCGACACGACCTATACGCAGTTATTTCTGGAGTAGAGATAGTAAGTATGTATTGTATGTTCAAGATAAAGGAGGAGACGAAAATTTCCACCTTTATGCCATCGATCCTACAGAGGCCAATAACAATAACATACCCACTGCGAGAAATATTACCGATGGTGAAAATGTAAGAGCGATGCTTTTAGATCTTCCTAGGTCCAATCATAATCTGATACATGTAGGTATCAATGATCGTGACAAAGCATGGCATGATTTCTATGCGATTAATTTAACCACTGGGGAAAGAAAGTTGTTGTTGAAAAATGATCAACAGTTGAGCGGTGTTAACTTCGATCTTAATGGAAAAATAAGAATAGCCTCTAGATCAACTGCTGATGGTGGAAATGAATATTTGAAAGTTACGGAGAGTGGGTTAGAGAAAATACTATATGCAAATCTAGAAGAATCACTGTCCCCCATTAAGTTTAAAAACGACAATCAAGTTTATATCAGTTCTAATGTCGGAAAACCAGACTTGCAAGGTCTGTATTTATATGATTTAAATACTGGGAAAATGGAGCTGATAGAATCAGATCCATTAAATCAAGTAGATCTAGATGATGTTACGTTTACTAAGCAGACGCAAGAGCTATTAAGTACTGTTTATACAGGAGATAAGAAACGCGTTTATTGGAAAAATTCAGATCATGAGTCTGACTATAAATTCTTGCAATCTAAATTTCCTGGCGCAGAAATAGCGATTACATCAAGTGATGAGACAGAGTCTCAATGGATTGTTTATATCAACGATGATGTCAACCCAGGAGAAGCATACTTGTTCAACAGATCCGATAAGAAACTAGAGTTCTTGTATAAGCCCAGGCCAGAATTACCTACTGAAAATCTGGTAAAAATGACGCCAATAAGATATCCGTCTATAGATGGATTAGAGATACCTGGTTATTTGAGTATGCCTGCTACAGAAGAGAAAGAAAATTTACCTGCGGTACTTTTTATACATGGTGGTCCATGGGCTAGAGACAATTGGGGATATAATAGTTTTGCACAGTTTCTAGCTAATAGAGGTTATGCTGTTCTACAGATAAATTTTAGAGGATCGACAGGTTACGGAAAAAAGTTTCTAAACGCTGCTATAAATCAGTGGGGAGAAAAGATGCAAGATGACCTGACAGCAGGCGCACAATATCTCATTGACAAAGGAATTGCAGATCCTAAGCGTATCGCAATTGCAGGAGGTTCTTACGGGGGATATGCAACGCTTGCAGGATTGACATTTACACCAGATGTATATGCTGCAGGGGTTTCTATTGTAGGACCTTCTAATCTATTTACGTTGCTAGAAACGATCCCGCCATATTGGGAATCAGCAAGAATAATGTTCCATAAGAGGATGGGGAATCCAGAAACAGAAGAGGGTAGAGCACAGCTCAAGAGACAGTCGCCTTTCTTTCATGCGGATAAGATAAAAGCACCATTATTAGTAGCACAGGGAGACAATGATCCTCGTGTAAAAACTAGTGAATCTGATCAGATTGTAATTGCCATGCGTGATCACAACTTACCTGTCTCCTATATTAACTTCCCAGATGAAGGCCACGGTTTTGCTAAACCTAATAACAATATGGCATTTTTAGCGGTGATGGAAAAATTCCTATCAGAACACCTTGGAGGTAGACACCAAGAATCTGTGCCTGATCATATCGCTGAAATTATTGATAAGGTAACCGTAGATATTCCTGCACTAGTGATGCCAGAAATTGTGGAAGAAAGTTTGCTTACACAACCTCATGTAATTCCGGAGCATCAAATGGTAGAAGGAAAGTATTATTATCTATCTCAACTTTCTATGGGTGGTAAGGAAATGAACTTTGACATTACAAGAACGATTATTAAAGGCAAGATGCTTAGCATTGAAGAATCCTCAGATAGCCAAATGGGTTCTATGCGTGACCACAGTACAACTACACTTGACTTTAATCCTATAAGTCGAGATTTTCAGCAAGCACCTATGGGTTTTAAATATACTATTAATGGTAATAGCGTAAAAGGATCTATGACGATGAATGGAACTGAGCAACAGTTCGATTTCGGTGATAATAACAGCTTGTTGATGGATGGTGCTAGTCTCGATCTGTACTTATCATTATTACCATTAAAGAAAGACTACAAAACAGTTGTAAGAGTGATAGATTCTATGAATCAAAAAGTCTTACCATTTCAATATCAAGTCATAGGAGAAGAAGAATGCTCAGGGCAGATGTGTTACAAGTGTGAGCTGAAAGCAATGGGTGGGTCAGGTAATGGACATCTTTATTGGATCAGTATGAATAAGGCACCAATTATGATTAAGAAAGAATCTGTTATGCAAGAAAGCGGAGGCGCTAAGATGACATTCTCTTTCTTGAGATTTGGGCCATTGGGTGAGGAGGTGGCGTAGTGGTATTTTTTATCAGAGCCAATTAATTCTAGAGGCGAAAACTCTAAAGTGTTCGAGTATTTGAATTTACATTAACCTTCAATGCCCTATCCTAACCTTATAACTCACGTTAGGTAGTATCGGTAAAGCGTTCTTAGATTCTCGTGTAGTATTCCCAGGTCTATCATTAAATAGATAAGAGAAGTAGTGGTTATCTCTATTGTACACGTTCTGTACGCCTATACTGAGTTCATGATCTATTTTGGCCGTTCGTTTTGACCATTTGAAACCAATATCTAATCTGTGATAATCTTTTTCGGTATCGCCGTTTATTTCACTGCGCTGTTCTGTAGGAAGATTATTAATATTCTGTAAAGCGGAATATAGAATATCTGATTCATAGATGGTTTGTTTCAGACCACTTCTGTAACTCCAGTGTGCATAGAACCACAGTTGAGATTTAAGTCTTATGA
>JALZVB010000399.1 GCA_023300835.1 Saprospiraceae bacterium
AATTCTTGTATTCCTGCACCCGCGCATAAGCGGCTGTGAAGCTCAGGTACAAATCATCGCCTGTTTCTGCCGTTGCTATTGTCGCGGCAATGTCGCCTTTATAAAAGGCATCTCGACCACCTGCCGATATCTTTTTTAAAGTTGTTGCTAGATTTTGATTGCGCCAAATCTCGCCCTCAATGGAGATGTCAACAACCCCATTCTAGTGGTTGCTCCTATAAGCGTAAATTGATTGAGTTCTAGTTGTATACTTCTAGCACTAGGGCCAGAGTCTATCATAATATCAATCTTGTAATCTTCCATAGCTGAATACAGGTATTCTTCTACGACACTGTTGAGCCTATGGATCTCATCAATAAACAAGACGTCTCCTTCTCCTAGATTAGTCAGAAGTCCTGCAAGGTCGCCAGGTTTATCAAGTACTGGGCCTGAAGTTAATTTAAGATTTGCCTTGAGCTCATTAGAAATAATATGACTTAGTGTAGTCTTTCCTAGCCCTGGTGGGCCATGTAATAATACATGGTCTAGTGATTCTCCACGTAACCTAGCAGCTTGAATAAAGACATTGAGATTTTCAACGATTTTAGGTTGACCTGCAAAATCACTTAATTCTATAGGTCGCAATACCTTTTCTACCTGTTGTTCTTCAGGAGAAAGGAATTCATTAGTAGGTTCTAGAGGAGAGTTAGACATATTATAGAAACCGAAGATATTAAGTTATTGCGAGTTGTCATGCTTTTATTGAAAATTCAAGTTAAATCATACCAAATAACCAGTTATAACTTGATTCTTATTGATAAAAGCTTTTTTATGCAACTTTGTTCTATGGATTTACCGTAGAATTTCATCTAACCAAAAAATTAATAATGGGTTTATTTTCTTTTATCAAAGGCGCTGGAGCCAAACTATTCAAAAAAAAGGCTGAAGAAGCTCCTGTAGTTGAGGCCATTACATTGAGCAAAACAGATGCATTAAAAGCAGAAATAGGAAGATTAGGACTTCCAGTGAGCGATCTTTCTGTTGATTTATCTGACCATGTTATGGTTACAGGTATTACAACGACTAATGCTGAACGTGAGAAAATCATTTTAGCGCTAGGTAATGTAGAAGGAATAGGATCTGTAAGTGATATGATTTCAGTTACTAATCCTGAACCAGAATCAACGTTTCACGAGGTGAAATCAGGAGATACGCTTTCTAAAATTTCTAAGCAAGTATATGGCGACCCAATGAAATACAATGCCATATTTGAAGCTAATCAACCTATGTTAAGTCACCCTGATAAGATCTATCCTGGGCAAATACTTAGAATTCCTTCTAATCTAGCTTAAAGGAAAGTTAATAATATAAAATTAAGGCTCTGCTCCGATAATGGAGCAGAGCCTTTTTTTATTGATTGAGTTTGCGCTAAGGTAGACATTATAGTAGATCCGATTTTCAGAAGCTTTCCACAAGCTTTCCACAAGTTATCCACTTGTCGCAATTTAGATAATGCGCTGAATTCAAATTAAGTACTTTTGGCGCTTAATTAAATTGATGGCAAATAGAAAAATTAAATCGGCTCTCATCTCTGTTTATAACAAAGGTGGACTTGACAAAATCATTACGTTGCTCAAAGCGAGTGATATCAAGATTTATTCCACTGGTGGTACTCAAGCACATCTGGAGGCCAATGGACTCAATCCTATAAGAGTAGAAGATCTGACTTCTTACCCTTCTATCTTAGATGGAAGAGTTAAGACCTTGCACCCCAAAGTATTCGGTGGCATATTAGCAAGGAGAGAAGAAGATCATCAGGGTCAATTGGCAAAATATGAGATTCCTGAAATAGATCTTGTTGTTGTCGACCTCTATCCGTTTGAAGAAACGGTACAATCTACGGATGACAACGAGCAGATTATTGAGAAAATAGACATAGGTGGGATAGCCCTAATAAGAGCTGCAGCCAAAAACTATAAAGACGTTGTAATTATTCCTTCTCAAAACCAATATGGTTTCTTAGAGAAGATACTGGAAGATCAACAAGGAGAAACCAGTCTTGATGATCGTAAACTCATGGCGAGTAATGCTTTTGCAATTTCTTCTCATTACGATACCGCCATATTTAACTACTTCCAATCTTCTACGCCAGATAGTCCTGCTGCGTTCAAACAAAGTCTGACACAAGCCTCTTCACTAAGATATGGAGAGAATCCACATCAGAAAGGCACTTACTACGGTGATCTGGACCAAGTATTTACCAAATTATCTGGCAAAGCGCTTTCATTTAATAATCTGGTAGATGTAGATGCAGCTATGCAATTGATGGCTGAATATAAAGATGATGCCCCAACATTTGCGGTACTTAAACATACCAATGCTTGCGGCGTAGCTACGCGACCTACCGTTAACGAAGCTTGGCATGCTGCACTTGCGGGTGATAATGTTTCTGCTTTTGGAGGCATCCTTATTTCTAATACAAAGGTAGATTTGGCTACAGCCAAAGAAATTCATAAGCTATTCTATGAAGTACTTATTGCCCCTGATTTTGACAAGGATGCTATTGAACTATTGACAAGTAAAAAAGCTAGAGTTCTCCTTAAAATAAAGGAATATTATAGACAACCTTCCAGTTTCAAAAGTCTGCTTAATGGCGTCATACAACAAGATGCAGATCTGAAGCAAGAAACAATTACGGACTTTGAAGTTAAAACGACTTCAGCACCTACGGATAAACAACTCTCAGACCTAGCTTTTGCTAATAAAATAGTCAAACACCTCAAATCCAATACGATTGTACTTGTAAAAGACAATCAATTACTAGGGATGGGATGCGGACAAACGTCTAGAGTAGATGCCTGCCATCAAGCTATTGCTAAAGCTAGTACATTTGGATTTAATCTAGAAGGAGCGGTCATGGCATCTGATGCTTTTTTCCCTTTTCCAGATTGCGTAGAAATTGCACATAAAGCAGGCATTAAAGCCGTTGTACAACCTGGTGGATCTATTAAGGATCAACTCAGCATAGATTATTGCAATGAAAATGGATTACCGATGGTGTTTACACATACTAGACATTTTAAACACTAGATCTATTGAATCTAATTGTTGACATAGGGAATAGTTTTATAAAATTGGCCATCCTAGACAATGGTGAGATAAAGTCTCATAGTAGGAATGAGAAGGTCAAGGTTTCTGATATTACCGCTCTTTATAAAAAATATAGATTTGAAAGAGTTATTGTTTCTAGCGTCAGAAAGAAGGATCCTTACTTTGTTGATCATCTCATTATAAACTATGATACACATGTGCTGAGTTACAAATCTAAATTGCCTATTAATAATCTATACAAAACACCTAAGACACTAGGTAAAGATAGACTAGCCGCTGTTGTTGCAGCTAATCATAGTTACCCAAATAAAAATTGTCTGGTTATAGATATTGGAACTTGTATCAAGTATGACTACATCGACAAACTTAAGAATTACCACGGAGGCAATATTGCTCCTGGTGTACAATTACGGCTCAAGTCGATGCACCATTTTACCTCTGCCCTACCTCTTGTAGCTAAGAAATGGAACGCGGAAATATTAGGAGTGGATACAAAATCAGCCATCCAGAATGGAGCGATCTGGGGTATAAAACTAGAAATAGAGAGTTTTATTAAAACTTTAACTCAGAAAATGGGTTCTTTGACCGTTATTTTAACTGGTGGGGGTGCAACTTATTTTGGAGAAATAATAGAATCTA
>JALZVB010000400.1 GCA_023300835.1 Saprospiraceae bacterium
AAAATTAGGTTAATGCTTGTTGATATGTATGTATAGTATTTTACACTTTTTTATATTGAAATAATTAAATATATGGGATGGCTAATAAAAAAAGGGGCTGTATTAGCAATGTAATACAACCCCTAGGTTAACTTTTATCAATAGTGTATTTACTATTTGAACATTACTTTTTTAGTAACAAGACCTTTAGTAAGTCTTACTTGTAGAATGTACATACCACTTTCCATTCCAGTTCTGTCAAATGAAAATGAATTGTCATTGATGTTCTTTACAGAAACAGCAACACGACCATTCATATCTATAAGAGAAATGTCAATTATTTCTTCATCACCAGACTTGATGTATAGGTTGTTAGATGCAGGGTTAGGTGAAATTTCAACTATAGTATTCGGTAAGAATTCCTCTGTCGCAACATCTCTGTACGAGTCAGCACATGGTAAATCCAATGCAAGACAAGCTCTAGGCGCAAAGTATCCAACAATAGAATCCTGGTAAGACTTAGCTTTAGTAAGTGACATATCAGGATTAGTTCTTAATTGGATTAAGTGCCAGTTACAGAATTCGATTGGAATTCCTTCACATACATCACCAGCATCTGCTATAGTAGCTTGACCAAACGGTGCAGTTGAAAACGTAGTTTCATCCCAGAATTCCCATGGAGAAGCTTCTACAGGAACCGCATTATCTATACTATCATTAGTGACATCCCAATCTTGTCTTACGAATGGGAAAAGGCCTTCATTACCATCGTTATTAGCATTGGCAGCAGTTGTGTAATCATCATCGATTCTAGCACCATCAATAAATACATCATTAACACCGATATCATTAGCTTTCTCAGAAGCATTGTATGAACCATCAACAGCTACAACGAGATCTCCTGTTGTAGGAACAATTACAATTCCGTCCTGGTAAGGCGCAAATGGATCAGTAGGAACATGAAATGAGATCATCGGTGGATCAGTTTCATCTAACCAAGTAAGATCACCTAAGGCTCCTCCCATGTTTACACATAATTGGAATTCACTAGATAGTCCTGGTTCTGTATGGTTAGGAAAACATAATGTATCTCCATTAGCAGGATTTATCCCTACTTTTAATGCAAATGGATCTCCATGTATAGGCTCAATAACAAATGGATCTGGTGTACCATCACCATTGATATCTGCTCCTATAAATTTAGGTAGTACTACATCAAAATACTCATCTAATGTCGCAGCACCATAAGCTACATACCCACCAGTACCTACTCCCCATACTGTAATCTTTTCTCCAGAAATACCATAAGGGTTGCCTCCTGCTACAGTTTTTCTTAAGAATCTTGCAAGTGTATTAACATCTTGTACACCTCTATAAGCCGCATTAATAAGTGTATTAGTTCTTACTTCTTGAGAAGTAGAAATAGGATTCCAACCTGCTCTATAATCAGCAACAGCTACAACATATCCCATTCTTGCCAATCTGTTACCTAAATCATTAAGGTAAGGATCATCGATTGTACCATGTATGTTACCGTTAAGGAATGCAGGAAGAAAGTTTCCAGTATGTAATAGAACGATAACTGGTCTATCTTCTAATGAGTCACCTGCAGGTGTAATAAGGTTCATGTTTAATGGTCTTATTGTAGGATCAGCTCCTAGTAATGCAGGAAGCACTGTAGTGTTTCCACCGTAGATAATACCTTGTTCAGTGTCTACGCCAGAAAAAACTTCATCTACATATCTTTCTTGTGCATAAGATTGCAATGCTAGCAAGCAAAACATGAAGGAAAAAAAAGTGTAAATTACTTTCATAGTTAAGTTTATTTAATTATTTCTTTTGAAAATTATAAAGAAGACTTACGTAAGCCAGTCGTCCGACAAGTGGACCACCGTAAGTCTGGTATACCTCGTTGTTGAGTAGATTAGAAGCACCTAATTTTAAAGTGGTATTGTATTCTTTAAAATTATAATTTATTTGTCCATCCAATAATCCGTAATCATCTATAACTCCCGTAAACTGAGGAGATCCCTCAAATAAAAATCCCTGTACCCATTTAAAGTTAAAGTTGAAACCAAAGTTATTACCAAGTAATGGTAGATTCCGTCCAGAAAATCCAAGATTATATTTATGCTCAGGTGTATTAAATGCAGGAATAATTGGATCATCAATGGAAGTATTTAATTTGTTCCATGAGTAGTTGACATTTGCCTTGTAGTAAGAACCTACGAAGTAGTTCAGCCCAATGCTTAAACCTTGTGATGTCACCCTGTTAAGTGAATTGGCTGAATACCTAAACGCTTTGAGACCAGTAGGGAACCCATTGTCCAGACTAACATCCAAGCCTATGTTGAAACCTATAAAATCATTATAAATACTGTAGTAATATCCGGCATCGACATATAGTTTTTCAAATAATGTAGTCCTATAACCTACCTCTATTGTCTTAACTTTCTCAGGTCTAATAGCATCTATACTGAAGAACTCTAGAGGTACTGTTTCCGCGTCGAATAATGTATTCCTAAACTCTTGAAAAGATTCTAATGTTACAAGACTATCTACGCCGTTAAGATTACCTCTTAATGTTGCTGGGCCTACATCAAAATCAAGATACTGATCTGAAAGGGTAGGGTTACGTATAGCGGATGAAAATGATACCCTCAAGAAATTATTCTCTCCAGGCGTCATAACAATCGATGCCGCTGGCGAAAATAGATAATCAAAATTCTGATTCTTATCCATTCTCAGTGTTCCAGAAAGTGTAAAGTCTTCTGCAAGTTTTATCTCTCCACCACCATAGATTCCAAACTCAAAATTAGTTATGTCAACGCCTGTAGAATCAATAAATATTGTGCCCTCAGACTCTGGTGTATATAGTCTAGCATTGGCACCTACTTTAAGATAATTGAGTGCCTCTGGTTCAAACGTATATTCACCATGCATATGATATAATGCTGATCTATCTATAATTCTTGTACCGCTTACCCCTAGACCATCAACGATCTGACCAGAAGGAGTACTTATTATTTTCTGGAATGCATCATTGAATTCATCTGTACCAGGGACCAGAAAATTTTGTGTAAAATTCTCAGTTGCTGGGTTAGTGACATTAGCAATTGCTTCTGACTCTGCATGCCATGCAAACAGTGAATCTTGAAATTCTACTAACCAGTTTTGTTGTGCTATACTATCAAAAGAAATGGCTACACCACCCATGCCATCAGTTCCTATTTCCAATTGTGGATATCCATTTTCATCCATTCTAGGAATGATACTTTCTGTCCAGTGATTAATGTAAGCACTATTCCAATCGTCATTACCTTTGGATACACGTTGTAACTCAAGTGCAGTAAAGTAAGGATCATAGGTGTCACCGGCTCTATCAATTGTCCTATAGGCTCTCAAAAAATATTTATCCTTTTTTCTTAGTTCAATTCTGTTTTGAAAAAATGAGATGTCCTTAAGCGCAAATCTATTTTCACCTTGATATATTGTTGTTCCATTACTGAAACTGGATGATAAAATCAACTCAGCAGAATCATATGTTTTTTCTGGCTGTAGCCTAAAGTGAATGGCTGCATTAGTCTTAAGATTTTGGGTTTCGTACTCAAGTAAATCTCTTTCTTTATAACCTGTTCTATGATAACTTTCTATGGCTTTTGTGTTTTGATTCCAGGGGCTCGCTCCCGTTTGATCAAAGAGACTATTGTACTCGTCGCCGTATATATTGACGGCATCAAATCTCCCTGGATTACTCGCATCGGTATCTGTATCAAATACGGGTTCGAAGTTTTCCGCTTCCCAATCGTCTGCGTCTAGTATAGATAAGTTGAGCTTGTAAGCTAACCAATCATGTCCGTCCTTATTAGATAGGGCATCAGCATAACGGATTTCTGCATTTTTCATGCTTCTTTCTCCAACTTTGACAAATGCGGATAAACCTTTCTGGAAGAATGGATTTTTAGTTTCCATGCTTATTACACCGTTAAACGCATTTGGACCATAAAATGCTGAACTGGCACCTACTATTATGTCTACTTTGAGTACATCTAGTTCTGATGAACCTAAGAAATTACCGAGTGAAAAATTCAAACCTGGCGCTTGGTTATCGACTCCATCTATTATCTGCAGTGATCTGACAGGACTTGTAGAATTGAAACCTCTTGTATTTATTATTTGGAACCCTAGACTGGCTGTTGTCATATCTACACCTTTCAGATTACCTAAACCTTCATAAAAGTTAGATGCAGGCGTTTCTTTAATAGAAAGAACATCAACGGATTCTATCGTGAGTGGGCTTTTCTTGGTTTCTTCTGATATTCTTGTTCCGGTTACGACTATTTCTTCCATAACCGTGGATGCCTCTTCCATCTGGATTTTAAGCTTTTTTCCATCAGAAACAACAATCAATACTTCATCATATCCAATATATGAGCACATTATATTAACTGGATAACTAGCAGCTGTCTCAAATTCAAAAGATCCATCCCAATCCGTTATAGTTCCTTGGGTCGTTCCTTCAACTATGACATTTCCTCCTATTATGGGATCATTAGTAACCGCATCTATGATTACCCCTTTTATAACGTTCTGTGAATGAAGAGATTCAACTGAAAATAAGACACAGAAAAATAGAGTAGCAATTATTAGTTTTCGCATATCATGTGTTAAGGTTTGGTCTAAATTCGTTCTAAGTCTAGTCCTAAATTACCAATTTGAGACAATATAATGAACATATATTCATTTGTTTAACTTAGAGTATAGTTTATATATATTCTTGTAAAATGGGAACCTTTGATAAGTTATATGTTGTAATTCTATTTAATATGTTGTTTATTTATTATCAAGTTCTTAACCTGGTTCTAGGATGATAGAAATCACTAAGAATTAATGTCTAAACGTAATTCTTCATAAAAACACTTTTTTTGAACCTTCCTCTGGATATTGCCAAGAAAATTGCTCGTAGCTCTACCATTGGTAATTCAAGATCGCTTATCAAAATTGCCATTGCAACCATTGCCTTGAGCATAGCCACTATGTTGTTGAGCTCGACAATTATAGAAGGTTTTAAGAATCAAATATCTAAGAAGATATTTGGTTTCTGGGGACATATTCATATTACTGATACGAGAATTACGAGAAACCATGAGTTAAGACCTATTGTTGCTGAGAAACAACTCATAGAAGAGATTCGGAAAATAAAAGGACTTGATTATAGAAATATATATGATGAGCCAGTTAAGACAGAAGGTGGGGTAAGCAATATATCGCCTTATATAACTATGCCTGGTATTCTCAATAGGAAGAAGGCCCTAGAAGGTATTCTTCTGAAAGGGGTAGATTCCACTTACATCGCCACACAGTTTTCCAGCTATATACTAGAAGGCGATCTTCCTGATTTACGCAATGCTAAAAATTCACGTGGAATATTAATCTCTAATCAAACCGCACTGAGACTTGAGCTTAAGCTAAATGACAAGGTAAATATTCACTTTGTAAATGCGGATAGAGTTAAGAAGCCGTTTCATGTATGTGGCATCTATAAGACAGGCCTAGAGGAATACGATAGGAAGTTTGCGATAATTGATATGCGTATGATCCAAGAGGTTCTAGGGTGGGAGGCTGATCAGATAGGAGGGTTAGAGATATTTGTTGATAACGTCGAGGAATCAGAAGCCATTGCCAATCATATTTATAATGAATTGTTACCATCCCACATGTATGCCGAAACAATACAAGAAAAGCAAAAGAGTATCTTCGAGTGGCTCAAACTCCAAAATATAAATGAAATTGTTATTCTATTACTCATGGTTGTCGTTGCACTTATTAATATGGCTACAGTTGTACTGATACTCATTCTTGAGCGGTCAAAGATGGTAGGTATTCTTAAATCACTAGGTCAACAAGATTGGGATATTAGAAAAATATTTATATATAGTGCACTGTATATCATAATGATAGCACTTATTGTTGGTAATATCATTGGGCTAGGTATTGCTTTCTTACAACAGAAATTTGGGTTCTTGAAACTGAACGAAGACAACTATTATTTATCACAAGTACCTATAGATTTTGATCTTGGTTCGTTCTTACTCATTAATATAGGAACCATTCTCGTTACGCTTGTAGTAATGATTTTGCCGACTTACCTTATTACACGGCTTGATCCCGTTAAGATTCTTAGGTTTGATTAACTTGTGAGATACAATAATTTTTAAGGTGTATTAAGAATTGGAGATAAGATGGTGAGATATTTCATATTTAAAGAAAAAGAAGTAACGGAAGTTGATACACTTACTGAAGCGAAATGGGTACACATGACACCACCATTTGAGAATGGAGAACATGTGCAATGGGCGGAAGAATTTAATATTCCCATTGATTTTATCACAGATTCATTAGATGTTGATGAACGATCTAGATATGAGATAGAAGAAGACTCTAAATTAATATTACTGAACACCGCAATTCTTAACAAATCCGATAAAGACAATCAAGCCATCTTTGTAACAAGTCCTATAGGTATTATTCTGCAAGCGGATAGGATTATAACTGTAAGTCAAGAAGATTGCCCGATTATTACCAAGCTGGTCAATAACCTTGTCAAAAATTTCAGGCCCTCAGACAGTTCATTGTTTGTCTTGCACATTTTTGAACAGAACGTAATCTGGTTCCTAGATTGTCTTAAGAAGCTAAATCTCAAAAGAAACCTTATAGAGCAAGAATTATACAATTCGAGTCGTAATGAAGAACTGCGTCAATTGCTGAGAATAGAAAAAAGTCTCGTATATTTTGTCAACTCGTTGAGTACCAATGAGTTATTGCTCATGAAGATGAAAAGAACAGATTTTCTTAAGGTAAGAGGCAAAGATCCACATGAAGATTTATTTGAAGATATTATCATCGATAATGGGCAGGCCTTAGAAATGTCAAATATTTATACTAACATCCTCAGTGGGACGATGGAGGCTTATGCGTCGATTGTTAGTAATAACCTTAACACTTTTATACAGCGTCTCACGATTATTACAATTATACTCATGGTTCCTACGCTAGTAGCGAGCTTTTACGGCATGAACCTTAAGCATTTGCCTTATCAGGATAGTCCTTATACTTTTTATGTCTTGATTGCAATTTCTGTCATCCTTGGTGTTTTTCTAATACTTTTTGTTGATAAAAAAAGTGTTAAAAAATAGCCCTCATTTCCCCTTTTTTACTGTTTAACTCATATTTAGTTAAATTTTAATATGAATTTTTTTAGTTACTAACAGCTGTTGAAAACTCGACTATCATATTAAAGTTTATACTTATTTAATTTGCAGAACGATTCAGACGAATATAAAGCTGGTTTATAGCTGCGTTTACTTCTTAATCTAACCGACCCATGTTAACGTTTGAAGTCTTGAAAATGATTAGCATTTTCCTGAGACTACAAATTGAAAACTTATTATTTATATAAAATAAACGCTTTACCAATATCAGTGTTTATAATAACTGTTAAGAATGACCGCAAAGCAAAAAGAACCCTTATTAGAAAACAATCCCAATAGGTTTGTGCTATTCCCTATAGAACATCATGATATATGGTCATTTTATAAAAAATCCGAAGCCAGTTTTTGGACTGCTGAAGAGATTGATCTGCATCAAGACGTTTCTGACTGGGAGAACAGATTGAATGATGATGAGAAGCACTTTATCAAGCACGTACTAGCATTCTTTGCTGCCAGTGATGGTATTGTCAATGAAAACCTTGCGGATAACATGGTAAGTGAGGTACAGTATACTGAGGCTAAGTTTTTCTATGGTTTCCAGATAATGATGGAGAACATACATTCTGAGACTTACTCACTATTGATAGACACTTATATAAAGGATAATAAGGAAAAGGACTTTCTTTTCAATGCCGTGGAAAACCTTCCATGTGTCAAGAAAAAAGCAGATTGGGCTCTAGAGTGGATTGAAGATGCTTCATTTGCCGAAAGGTTAATAGCATTTGCAGCCGTAGAAGGTATATTCTTCTCAG
>JALZVB010000401.1 GCA_023300835.1 Saprospiraceae bacterium
GCTGAAAAGAAAGGGCTTATCACTTAAAGCCTGTTAAATAATCTTAGAATGAGCCAAGAAATAAAGATAAAAGTTGAGTTAGATGAGAAAAAGCTTCCTAGTAATATCGTATGGGAAGCAGGTTCTCCTAATGGACCTGAAGTAAGGAACAGTAAAGCCATGTTTTTGTCATTTTTTGACAAAGAAACATTAGAAACATTTAAGATAGATCTTTGGACTAACGATCTACAAGTAGCTGAAATGGACAGGATGATGTTCTTCACATTGAAAGCATTGGCAGAATCTTACTACAAAGCAACTCAGAACGAAGAACTGTCTAACCATATGAGAAGCTTTGTACAGCACTTTGGAGAATTCACAAAAATCTTAGACAAGACTGAGCAATAAGCTAAGCTTGAATCTTTTATATATAACACATGATTGAGACTAAGAGTATCGTATTTGAAAAAGTGCAGTTGGTCGGATTTGATAGACCATTGAGTTTTGATATAAACATAGGTGAGTTAATTTACATGGACTCATCTAATAGAGTATGCCTGTCTGTTATAGAGGCGATTTTAGGTGTTAACGTCAAAAATGCTGATGCGCTTACAATTATGGGAGAAGAAATCTTACGTTCTCCAGAGACCAAATCTGTTATTAGATCGCAGATAGGATACGTGAGAGATACCAGTAAACTAAGAGATGATTCTACAGTAATAGAGAATGTTGATTTTTTCTTAAAGACACTTGGTAAAGAAATTGACACGGCATACGTTAATAACCTTCTGCAAGAACTTAACCTTGATGGGAGTAAACAAGTGGCGACATTAAACCAGATGGAAAAATACAATCTGCGTATTGCTATAGCATTATCAAAAAAGCCTGATATAGTAATACTGTATAATCCGATTTCTTATATGCAAGATGGTTTATTCGAAAAGCAGATGGAGCTATTTTACAACTTTCTATCTGCTGGGAATAAGACCATAATAATTGCGACAGGTAAAAAAGATATTGCCGCTCAATTTCCAGGAAGATTCATAACGTTTAATTAGTTAACCTTAGCTAATTTCAGCGCTTCGGCTACTGTTTCTACGGGTAATTTACAAGCCCTATTCTGACATACATATATCATTGTTATGTCGTCGTCTATGTACTTGTTTTTTAATAGATCTAAGTTTTCATCTTTTTCGGTTCCCAGTAATATAGAATTGCCTATGTAATTACTAGACATTTCTTTTCTGAGTTTAGAACTCTGAGGTCCTACAATAGCAATTTCATAAGGCGCATTAATATGATCAATTAGGAGTTGTAACCAATTGCTGTAAAAAGGAATATACCCTGCATTTTTTAATTGAGGCATCATGTTCTTAAGCATCTGTTCACTTTTCTTAAGATGATCTCTATTGTAAGTAAGCGTACCTTGCTTATGTAGCACTCTTGCCATAGATGAGTTAGATGCTGGAATGACATTGTCATTGTATTCTGCTTTCTGAGCGATAAGATCAGGGTCAAGATCGGATGTATAGTTAAACATAAGTGTCTCAGTATTAAAGAAATGATCTAGAGAATACGTAATCAATTTTTCACTTTGGTCTATCCATTTTTTATCAAAAGTAGCTTCGTATATCTTAAGGAAAGCATGTGCTGTCAAGGCATAGTCATCTAGAAATGCATTAATAGAAGACTTACCATTTTTGTAATTCCGTAATAATCTACCATCTGATTGCATCTGGTTTGAGATAATAAAATCAGCGTTTTTTATGGCAAGGTCTAAGTATGCTTTATCTCCTAGAGCATTGTAAGCGTCTATAAGTCCCGCTGACATAAGACTATTCCAGCTCGTTAGAATTTTATCATCGAGACCAGGTCTTATCCTAGTGTCTCTATGACGCATTAACTTTTCTTTACTTATTGCTAATATCTTCGCTACCTGTTCTTCCGTTACATTGTGCTTCTTTATTAGATCGTCAGTTGTTTTTACAACGTTGAGTATATTATTATGTTCCCAGTTTCCGCGCTTAGAAACATCATAATAATCATTAAATACTTTAGCTTCCTTTTCTTCTAATATGCTATCAATTTCGCTTTTCTTCCATACATAAAACTTACCTTCTTCACCTTCAGAGTCAGCATCTAATGAAGAGTAAAAACCGCCATCTTTTGACATGAGTTCTCTCTTTACAAATTCTATAGTCTCTTCAATTGTCTTACGGTACAATGGCTTTTGAGTCAATTGGTAAGCATGGGCATATGATGTAAGGAGTTGCGCATTATCGTAAAGCATTTTCTCAAAATGTGGAACTAACCAATCAACATCAGTAGAGTATCTTGCAAAACCACCGCCCAGTTGATCATATATGCCTCCTTCTGCCATTTTATCTAGACTTAATTCACTTATGTTTAATGATGATTTACTTCCTGTTAACCAGTAGTGTTTCATGAGAAATTCATAAGCATTTGGCATAGGAAATTTAGGCGCCTGATTTCTTCCTCCTAAAACTTTGTCATAGTTTTTTAGACCATTTGAAACAACAATGGATAGATCATCAGTATTGAAGTTAAGTGGGTTTTTATTTACAGTAATAATATTGGACTCATTTATCCCTTGAGTGATCTGTTCTGCGGCATCATTTAATTTTTTAGGGTCGTTCTTAGAAAGTTCTACAATACTATTGAGAATATTTAACCATTTATCCTTTGGGTAATAAGTTCCAGCAAATACAGGTTTTCCATTAGCTAATGCGATCGCATTTAATGGCCATCCGCCACTACCATTGAGCATCTGAGCAGCAGTCATATAAACATCATCAACATCTGGTCTTTCTTCTCTGTCGACTTTTATTGAAACAAAGTGGTCGTTCATTATTTTAGCTACCGTACTGTCTTCAAATGACTCATGTTCCATAACATGACACCAGTGACAAGCGGCATAACCTACACTTATAATAAGCAGTTTTTGTTCATCGACAGCTTTCTTTAGAGCTTCTTCTCCCCATGGGTACCAGTTTACGGGGTTATGCGCATGTTGTAACAGGTATGGACTAGACTCATCTATTAATGCATTGGTATAATCATGTGTTGTAGCCTCCTTGATAACTTTATTATTACATGAAGTAGCCATCAATATTATCACTAAAAGAAAACTCCAAATATATTTCATAACAGAATAATTATTTTAATTAGCTAATATACTCTATGATATGATTCAAGAGAACCTTTAACCGAGACATTGCTTTATTTTACTTATTATTTTAGTCGTAAGACGAACGAATTAACCATAATGTCTCAATCTCACAGTATCACTCAATGATTGTCAGTCTTTTTGATAGTTTGTCAACGATTTTTACCATTTTAAAGGTTGAAAGCCAAATAAAAGCCATCTGTTAAAGACCACTACGAAAACATAAAATTTATGAGACTTACCATTATTCTAATGTTTACCCATTTCATGCTTTTGGGGCAACATCATGAAGGAACCCATTCGTTGATTAAGATAGATTTAGTTAATAAAAACATTGCTGATTTAGCAGACTTGGGCTTAGAGGTAGATCATGGAATTATTTATCCTAGAAAACAGATAACAAACGTGTATTCAGAGTCTGAATTGTCAGAAATTAAGAATGCTGGATTTGATTACGAAGTTGTCATTTCTGATGTGGACGCGTATTATAAGATTCATGGAACTATGGATCCATATCATGAAAAGAGTAATCTGAGATCTGGTCCTTGTGATAAGGATGATTTTTCAACATTCGATACAATTACGACACCTATTAATTATGTATATGGTAGCATGGGAGGTTATTTGACATATGCAGAAGCCATGGTCCAATTGGATAGAATGTATGAGGAATATCCAGATATCATAACACCACGGCAAGCTGTCGATAATATAATTACACATGACGGAAATGAAATTCATTACTTGACAATATCGGATAATCCTAATGTGAGAGAGTCTCAAGAACCACAAGTTCTATATACATCGTTACATCATGCTAGAGAACCTAACTCTATGTCGCAGATGATTTTCTACATGTGGTACCTTCTAGAGAATTATGAGAGTAATGTAGAAGTTCAATACTTAGTAGACAATACGGAAATGTACTTCCTCCCTATTGTCAATCCAGATGGTTATTTGCACAATGAAGCAATTGACTCTACTGGTGGGGGATTGTGGCGCAAGAATCGTTATAAGAATAGTGCTGGAGAGCCAGTAGGCGTAGACCTTAATAGAAATTATGGATTCTTCTGGGGTTTTGACGATATTGGATCTTCAACAAATGAAAATGGTCAAACTTATAGAGGGACAGGGCCATTTTCTGAACCAGAGACACAAGCTGTAGAGAAATTATGCAATGCCAACGCATTCGGAGTGATACTTAATTATCACACCTTTGGTAATCTATTTATACATCCATGGGGTTACAATGATTTACCCACTGATGAGGACTTATTATTTAAAAGCTTAGCAAATGTAATGACTGAAAACAATGACTTCACCGTTGGGACAGGCACAGAGACAGTTGGTTATACTGTAAATGGAGACAGTGATGATTGGATGTACGGAGATACTTTACTGAAACCAAAGTCGTATTCATTTACACCTGAAGTAGGTCCAACTTTCTGGCCTTCGGAATCTTCAATTGATATTCTTAATAAGTCAGTTCTACAGACCAATCTTAATGCAGCTCATGTTTTATTGAGTTATGGAAGAGTTACAGAGGTTATTCCACTAGATATTATAGTTGCAGATGGAGGAGAGTTGATTTTTGAAATTGAAAAAACTGGGCTTAGAGATGGGTTATTAGATGTAGAAATAGAGTCACTTACTCCAGGTTTTGAGTTGACAAGAAATGTTCTTCAAGGGATAGATCTTAATAGCACTGAAAAAAGATCATTAATAGTTAACTATACAGTAGACGAAAGCCTTATAAAAGATGGCAACAAAATCGAGATACTTTTAAAACTTGATAATGGAAGTTTTGTTAAAAAGGAGATTCTGACAAAGTTTTATAGATCAGAAATCGTAACAACTATGGCTTACAATAATACTGTTGATTCAATCGAAGGGTTTTTAACAGCTTTTGATTGGGGCTTGACAAGAGATGAATTCTTTTCTGCACCTACCAGTATTAATGATTCTCCTGGAGGCAGATATTCCAATGAAGTAGACTCAGATATTATGTTGATAGAGTCATTAGACTTAAGTAATGCAGATAATGCTTTCTTTCAATTCTATACTAAGTGGGATATAGAAGACGATTTTGATTACGTCCAGATAGCGGCTTCAACAGATGCATTTAGCTTTACGTCACTGTGTGGTGAACATACAGAAGCACCTTCTAATGATCAATTTGTAAGTGGAGGAGAGGTATATGATGGGACACAAGAAGAATGGGTGCAAGAAACAATTGACTTATCAGATTATCTAGGTGAATCAGAGGTCTTCATTAGATTCAGTTTTCATTCTGACCGATCTCAAACGGGAGATGGTTTTTACTTTGATGACTTAAGCTTACAGTTATCAGAATCAGGAGTTAGTGTTGATCAAGTCATTAATCAGGATCATGTGATAGTAAGCCCTAACCCGGCTAATGATCAAGTAACAATTAAGGTAAGTGATTCACAATCGTACCACAAACTATACTATAAAGTAATAGACATTACTGGTCGATCAATTAGAGAAGATGGTTTGAAGAAAGCAACTACGCTTGTTAATATTGATAATTTGATGCCAGGCACATATTTCATTAAATTGTATAATGAAGAGACTTTTGTATCAACTTCTAAATTCATAAAGCACTAGATGAAATCGTATTTTTATATTTTGTTAGTAGCTTTTTTCTGTGCTAATATTTTTTCAAAAGC
>JALZVB010000402.1 GCA_023300835.1 Saprospiraceae bacterium
CTCATAAAATTGATAATCCTGTAATCAAACAAAGATTAGAGAACAGCAAGAAAAAAGGGCCCTCCTCTAGTGAAATCAATAAACATAGAGCCAATGCCCTTTCTATAATAAACCACAGGTTAAAACAAAATTCCAAATCATATGCTATTGTAGAGGCTGGTGTATGGGAATATCAGTTTGTTTTTGACGGAGAGATGTCTGAACCGGGTGAATATGATAATGTATGGATTGATTTCAAACGAGATCATACTTATAACTACGGTACAGGTAAAATAGTCGAAGGGTCTGGGAAGTATAATTATCACCCTACGAGAGTTGAAGTGCTATTGATAGATGATCTTACGACACTTAAACCTCAAGAATTTACTATGAAAGGTGGAGATGATGTAATGATTCTTGTAGGTACGGCTACTTATAAAGACAATCATATCCAAATGAAACTCGTAAGACAGGGTGACAATTATCATAAGTCTTAAATTATGATTGCTAATAAGAATTCTGAATTTATTTTCTATTAGTATAATTCAAATGGGAGTAATGAGGTTTGACAGCCTTCGCCATTTTTAGTTAAAGATATAAGCATGGTTACATGATGAACTCATGCCTGTTTTTAACGACTACTTGTATATTCTTCTTTGGTTGAGCCACTTTCTATATTTATTAGCATTTCTGTTGTGGTCAATTAGATTTTTAGCAAATTGATGTTTGCCAGAATTATCAGGATAAGCACAGAAATATAAGTAGTTGTGTTTTTCATAATTTAGAACCGCTTCAATAGAGGATATATCTGGCATCGTAATAGGGCCAGGAGGTAACCCTTGATACTTGTAAGTATTGTACGGAGAATCAACAGCAATATGCTTGTTTAAGACTCTTCTTATATCAAAATTTCCAACAGCATATACAACAGTAGGGTCAGCCTGTAATAATTGCCCTCTGTTGAGTCTATTTATATAAACACCTGCAACTCTAGGTTTCTCAGCATTTACAAGTGTTTCTTTCTGGACGATAGAAGCCAATATATAAGCATCTTTTTGACTTAAGCCTATTTGCTTTAGCTTCTCTTTTCTATCAGTATTGTAAAATTTTTCCGTTTGTTTTATCAGCTTACGGACTGTATTAATTGGGCTTGTATTCCAATAGAATTCATATGTGTTCGGGATGAATTTGGTTAAAAAGTTTTCTTTATTCATACCATACTGGGCCAATAACCTATCTGAATGTAGATAATTGACCATAGTTATAGAGTCATATTCTAGATAATAAGATAGTCTTCCACCTAGTGCTTCCAAGTTCCTCAGGTTATTGAAAGTCACCTTAACAGGAAACTGCTTACCTGATCTCAATTGTCGAACGAGATCAATATTATTAAGTCCGCTATTAATCAAATATCTTCCTGGCTTAGGCGTTTTGTATTTCATTAGCTTAGAAACCAATACAAATGAGCTCTCGTTGACTAGAAGATCATGAGACATTAAAGTATCTATAAGATCTTCATATGTACTACCTGTGTTAACATGGATTATTTCACTATCTCCATCAGAAGCAATGACATTAGGACTCAATAATTGTTTGTAGCCAATATACCCTCCGATACATAATAAAGCTATCAATAGGACTATAAAATATAAAATGTTTCTAGTAGTCATTACTAGTATTGCTCTGATTCATTAGGGAAGTCAGAAGATTTGACATCTTTAATATAGTTTTCTACAGCGCCTTTCATTGTTGAATAGAGGTCTAGGTATCTTCTTAGGAAACGTGGGTTGAAATCATGAGTGATACCAAATAAGTCATGTATAACTAATACTTGACCATCAGTTCCACCTCCCGCACCTATTCCGATAGTAGGTATGGAAATAGATTTACTAACTTCCGCAGCTAATGTGGCTGGAATTTTTTCTAATACTAGTCCAAAACATCCTGCATCTTCCAATAGTTTAGCATCACGCTTTAGTTCTTTAGCCTCTTCGATTTGTTTAGCCCTTACCGTATACGTACCGAATTTGTATATAGATTGTGGAGTTAATCCTAGATGCCCCATAACAGGAACCCCTGCAGAGATAATTCTTTTTACAGATTCTTCTATGTTCTTTCCACCTTCTAACTTAACAGCGTGAGCACCAGACTCTTTCATAATCCTGATTGCGGATTCTAACGCTTTTTCAGAATTTCCTTGATATGAACCAAAAGGTAAATCAACTACGACCAATGCTTTTTTTACAGCCCTAATAACTGATGAAGCATGGTAAATCATCTGATCTAGTGTTATAGGTAAGGTTGTTTCATGCCCCGCCATCACATTAGAAGCTGAATCTCCTACAAGGATCACATCAATCCCTGCTTCATCAATGATTTTAGCCATACTATAGTCATAAGCCGTTAACATGGTGATTTTCTCACCTTGGGCTTTCATTTTTTTGAGCACATGAGTGGTCATACGCTTAACATCTTTGCTTACTGCTGACATATTATTATCTATTATGGCTGGCAAGATATAAAATAGCGCTAAGATTAACTACTACATTTATTTTCGATTAATTTTGCAGCATGAAGCATATAGTTCTGTTACTCGTATTAGGATCGATTTTATCTTGTAGTAATGATTTTGATGTCATTGAAGAAACACGTGATGTACCAATAGTGTATGGGTTACTTAATCAAGCCGATACAGCACAATATATAAGGGTAGAGCGCGCATTTGTAGAAGCGAATACTTCTGCATTAATATTAGCTCAAGATCCTGAACGTTTATATTATCCAGAAACGGCAACTGTTGCCATTAAGCGATTAAGTACAGGTGACGTTTTTCCACTGACTCGAGTTGATGGTAACATGGAAGGATTTGTTAGAGAAGAAGGTGTATTTGCTCAGAGTCCTAATTTTCTTTATAAAATTCTTACGCAAGACATTCCTCTTGTAATAGGAGAAATGTATGAATTTCAACTAAATAGAGAAGGAGCAGATTCTTTAGTAACAGCTACTACTGAAATTGTTGAAGGGTTTAGATTAATTTCTCCTAGTTCTACTAATTCAGCAGCAGCACTTTCATTTTTGCAAAGAGAAGAGACATTTATCAGATGGAGTAGTGAAATATTTGAAGTTAATAATAGAATTGCAGAAATCTATGATGTCGTATTAGACTTTCATTTTAGAGAAAGGGATATGTCTGCAGGTGGAAGTGGAGTATTTGAAAGAAAGGAATTAAGTTTAACTATAGCTAACAACATAAATGAAACTGATTTTGAACTTGATGGAAGTGTATTTTATACTTTCTTGAAAGATAACTTAGTTGAAAATCCTAGTATTGACAGAAGGTTTGATTTTGTTGACATAAATATTATAGGAGGAAACGAGTCACTTAAAGAGTTTCTTAGGATAGGAGAAGCCAATGTAGGTCTAACATCATCACAAGATTTCCCACCATTTACAAACTTATCAGAAGGAAGAGGACTATTTGGTTCTATTAACAGATCTAGTCTTGATGGATTACCAATAACAGGAGAAACCAAAGATTCTTTGGCTAATGGAATTATCACAAGAGCCTTAAACTTTGATATATAAGTAACACTTTTTTTATAAATGATTAAAGCTCAATAAGCACATTATCACAATACTCATATTTAGAGCATATTGGTTAGTATACCAGATGGTTGAATAGAAAAGCCGTCTTGCCGTTATCTAACAAAGCGCAAGAAATAGTTTGGATTCAGTGATATGCAAATTCGACATAGAACTGAAAACAAAGACTACGATCTTGTTGTGAACCTTCATCCTAAAAATTATACATAAAACAGAGGTCATAAGGCTAGAAACCTCACTATCGTATGAAAAATATTTATTTATAAGTGGATAGGCTCATTAGCGTTGCTAATGTAACGGGTTACTTCTCTGGTAAATTCAATTAGGATCTCTTGTACTGCATGTACTACTGTGCAATAGTACTCGTCCAAGCTAACTGTCGAATTGTCATGCTGAAATTCTCTTTCTAGATCAACTTGTCATAAAATATTCAATTTTTATGTACAAATTGACATGCATTTGGCATGGCACAGCTATTGATCTTAGTAATTCTGTTGTGACGATAATATTAAAAAACTAAAATTTCAAAATGGGTAAGATAATAGGTATTGACCTAGGGACGACTAACTCAGTAGTTGCCGTAATGGAAGGTAACGAGCCGGTTGTTATTCCTAACGATGAAGGTCGAAGAACAACGCCTTCAGTAGTTGCGTTTCTTGATAACGGAGAAAGAAAAGTAGGTGATCCAGCAAAAAGACAAGCTATAACCAATCCGACAAAAACAATCTCTTCAATTAAGAGGTTCATGGGTCATCGTTTTGATGAAGTGTCTATGGAAATCGGTAGATCTACATATAAAGTAGCCAAAGGAGATAATAACACTGTAAGAGTTGTTATTGATGACAGAAAATATACTGCACAAGAAATATCAGCAATGGTTCTTCAGAAAATGAAGAAAACTGCAGAGGACTTTCTTGGCACAGAAGTTACTGAAGCTGTAATTACAGTACCAGCCTACTTTAATGATTCTCAAAGACAAGCTACTAAAGAAGCAGGAGAGATCGCAGGTCTTAAGGTTTCTCGTATAATAAATGAGCCTACAGCTGCGGCATTGGCTTATGGACTAGATAAGAAAAACCAGGACTCTACAATTGTAGTGTATGATTTAGGAGGAGGAACATTTGATGTTTCTATTCTTGAGTTAGGTGATGGTGTATTTGAAGTGAAATCTACCAATGGTGATACACATTTAGGTGGAGATGATTTTGATCAAGTACTTATAGATTACTTGGCAGAAGAATTCAAGAAGCAAGAGAATATGGATCTAAGAAAGGATCCAATGGCTCTCCAGAGATTGAAAGATGCTGCTGAGAAAGCTAAAATCGAACTTTCAGCTTCTGCTGAAACAGATATTAACCTGCCTTATGTAACTGCTGTTGATGGCGTTCCTAAGCACTTGGTACTTAAATTGACAAGATCTAAGTTTGAGCAACTTGCAGATTCATTGGTACAGAGAACACTTGAGCCATGTAAACAAGCATTGAAAGATGCAGGATTATCTAAGTCAGAAATCGATGAAGTAATTTTAGTAGGAGGATCGACAAGAATTCCTAAGATACAGGAAGCTGTAGAAAAATTCTTTGGTAAGAAGCCTAATAGAAGTGTAAACCCTGATGAAGTAGTCGCTGTAGGTGCAGCTATCCAGGGAGGGGTATTGAGTGGAGATGTACAAGATGTATTACTTCTTGATGTGACACCATTATCTATGGGTATAGAAACAATGGGAGGCGTCTACGATGTTGTTATTGAATCAAATTCAACTATACCTACAAAAAAGTCTAAGACATATTCAACGGCAGCTGATAACCAACCTAGTGTTGAGATTCATATCCTGCAGGGAGAGAGACCTATGGCTAGATCGGAA
>JALZVB010000403.1 GCA_023300835.1 Saprospiraceae bacterium
CCTTAAGAATATCTGCTCTGCTTTACCTCCTCCTGCATGCTGTCCTATGAATAAACCAGGAACCTGTCTCAATATATCTTGCGATGAGGTCACAGGGTTGGTCTGGATGTCAATTCTAGAAATAAGATTAATCGCATCTATCCGAGGAGAAATAACAACTTCTGCTAAGGAAACTGAACTGGGAGACAGAATGATAATAAGTGGATCAGATACAGAATTTATAATCGCAATATTCAGATGATATCGGAGGTGTGAAAATTGTAGCGTATCCCCTACATAAGATTGGTTTATGAAAAACTTACCATTCTCGTCGGTATGGCTATGACTCTGTGTGGTAAGGTTAAGTATCTGAGCACCAGCAACAACCTCACTTTCAGTATTGATTATTGTTCCTTCTATGACTTGTCCACATATTATAGTCGCCAAAAACATTAAATAAAATGTGGCTATTATACGATACATCACTTGACTTTATTTAGATATTTAGTATTAATACGAGTAATAGATTTGATATTCTCTAATCGCATTATAATTCAAAATTCATCCCTACGAATATGTACGTCAGAAGAGAACACATGGTTCTAACACATGCTCGAAAAAAAAAGACAAAACTACATATCTGTTGGATTGTTGCCAGCTCATAAAATTGTTTTTTTTTAGAAAAGTGAGGTTAACCCAATAGATCAGTGCGAGAGCTCTTGGGATGAAGAAAGATCAATATCCTTGAATGACTCTGGGGTATCCTCTATGAGACTCTTTTACAAATCGCGACTTAATCTAGGTGTTATGAGTATCTCGACATGTACCAACATCCTCAGCTGGAAATATTTTGGAGACAACATACCCTACAATCATCGCTAATGCAAATGAAGGTGCCAGCACATCTAACTCTCTAAAATAAGCACCAACACTTTCCATATTAGACACCACAAATTTGAAAAATATCACGGATAAGAAACCAGTGATCATTGAGGCAATAGCGCCTTTTTCTGAATAACCTTTCCAGAAAAGTGATAGAATGATAACAGGGCAGAAAGTTGCCGCTATTCCAGACCATCCGAATATCATAATCCAAAATATCTGTCTATCAGGATATAAATTATAGAGAAGTATAGCAATACCAAGTGCCGCTATTGCCATGGCAAGCGTAACCAATCTTGAGAACTTAGTTAAGTCCTCATCTTTTAAATCTGGTCTGAATATCTTCTGATAAAAGTCACGTGTAATGGCACTAGACGCAAGAATAAGAAGCGAGTCAATGGTAGACATAATTGCTGAGAGTACTATAGCAATAAAAATAGCAACTAGCACTGTAGGCAAGAATTTGTTAGTGATCATACTCAGAACATCTTCTCCGCCATTACCTAGTATGGCTTCTGGATCCTGTCCTTCTTTGGTAAAATAAACACGAGCTAGAATACCAATAGTTACTGCTGCGGCATCTGTCAATAGTGTAAATAATAAAGCTACCCACTTTCCTTTATCAATTTCCTTATCGCTTTTTATAGACATAAAACGAACATATACTTGTGGCGATCCTAGGAATCCTAATCCTATCATAGAGAATCCTATAATTGTAAATAGGTTCATCAATCCATCATCACTTCTACCCATTACTTGAGTAAGTGTAGGATCAATAGCGTTCAATCCTGCTGTGATTCCAGCGCCATGATCCATAGAAAACCATACTACAATAGGAAGTAGAACCAAACCGAAAAACATTAAAACCCCTTGAAACATATCCGACCATACAGCAGCTACAAATCCACCAATAAATATATACGCTAAGACAATACAGAAACCAATCAAAGCACCTATCCGATAATCTATTCCTAGCATCGACTCAAATGCAATTCCGGTTACATCCATCTGAGAGGCTACATATATGACAACAAAAACCACTAGCGTAGAAGCTGATATTATTCTAAGCGTATTGGTAGTTGATTTAAAATGACTCTCCAGGTAATCTGGAATTGTTATGGCTTTGTATTCATCTGATCGTCTCTTGAAAAGCTTGGCCATAAACTGCCATGAGATAAATACACCTAAAAGCTCCCCCAACACAACCCAGTAAGCAGAATAACCTGCCATGGCTCCCATTCCTGTCAAACCAATAAGTAGCCAACCGGATTCTCCAGTGGCTCTCGCAGAAAAAGCAACAGCCCAAAATCCCATTTTCTTTCCACCAACATAATAATCGCTCATGCTTTTAATTCGCTTGGATGCGAGAATTCCTATTAGAAATAAGATGCCGACATAAACAACTAAGACGCCAACCTTGATGATAAAATTTTCGTCTTGCATGTTAGTTTAGTTTTTTTGGCGCAAAGCCAATAAGTGAGTCAGAATCCTAGAAACCGGAATTAATACTGATTAAGATCACGAAAAGTGATCAAAAGAAACAGGTAAACGGCATTTATAGGAACATTTCTGTTAAAAATCTGTTTCTAACCTATATATGATTACTTTCGTAGCTATTAAATTCATTGGTGACCGTATCAATGAATTGGCCAAATTAAGGGAGACACCTTGGATTTGAGCATTCACCTAAAATAACGATTATCCTTACAAATACGATTAAGCAGGCTCCCAAAACAACCCTTTCAATAGACAAATTCGTCGCTTCTCTTACTACAGAAGTCCAATCCGAATACAACAAAATAATACGTTCAACACAATTTGCAAGCGATGCTTTTGATAAGTATAGCTCATGGTGTGATAAGTCTTACACCAGAAACTGTATTGCAGAAAATGAAAAGTTTGAGCTTATACTTCTTTGCTGGCAAAAAGGCCAGATTACACCTATACACGATCATGGTGGAGAAGAATGTTGGGTAAAAGTTATAAAAGGAGCACTCCGAGAAACGATTTACGCTACTGATAATTCTGGTAAACTTAATGTTGTTACCTCTACAACTTCTAAGGTTAATGATGTTAGTTATATGATCGACTTTATGGGATTCCATAGACTAGAGAACATCTCTGACAACAAGAGTATGACACTTCATCTATATGCCAAGCCTATACGCAGTTGCAATGTTTTTGATGAAGATTCAAAAAAGTTTGTGAACAAGGATATGGTATACAGTACCGTTCCAGATTTGGTTGCCATTTAGAAAACTGATAAATATTATATGTCTGGTATAAGTAAAGATTTAGCATTATTCAATGAACTTGTTGAAGTTCTATTAAATGAAGAAAAGAGTAATCCAGTTGCTGACCGTATAGACTCCAGTAAATTATACGAATCTATTGATCTATCACTGAATGATACGGCGATGGTAGATGACGCATTTAAGCAGATCCTGAAAAACGTACTTATATCTACTCCCAAAACAGCTACTAACTTATTTTTCAACCAACTCTTTGGAGGTAGACAGAGTAAAGCTATACTCGGTGATCTACTTGCGGTCATGCTTAACAATAGTATGTACACTTATAAGGTTGCTGGTCCACAGGTAGGAATAGAGCAAGAAATCATCAGACAATCTTGTAACCTTGTTGGGTATGGACCTCAAAGTAATGGGACATTCCCTACAGGAGGATCTATGAGTAATTACATGGCATTGATAATGGGTCGTGACGCCAAAGATCCTGCTAGTAAACTAGAAGGTGTAAGAAAACCACTTGTTATATATACATCAGAAGCATCTCATTATTCTAATGCCAAGAATGCCAGTTTTGCAGGAATAGGAAGAAACAACCTCCGTTACATAGCTGCTGATTCTGAAGGAAGAATGATTCCTGAGAAATTAGAAGCTCAGATCATTAAAGATTTAAAAGAAGGATTAATTCCCACCTATGTCAACGTCACAGTGGGAACGACAGTTCTAGGCGCATTTGACCCTATTGATAAGATTGCTGACATTACTGAAAAACATAAGATTTGGCTTCATGTAGACGGTGCTTATTGCGGAGCCGCAATCTTCAGTAAAAAGTATAAACATCTCCTCAAAGGAATGGAAAGGTCTGATTCGTTCAGTTATAATGCCCATAAAATGCTTGGGACACCACTGACTTGTTCTATCATTTTAGTAAAGGACAAAAAACACCTGTATGATTCATTCAGCAATGACGCCACTTATCTCTATCAGACAGATGGAGACGACTTTAACCTAGGTAAAACTTCATTTCAGTGTGGAAGAAGAAATGATGCCTTGAAATTTTGGACACTATGGAAGTCAGTTGGCACAAATGGATTGGAACAGATTATAGATAATCAGTTTGAACTAGCAGATGTTGCTCGTAATTATATAAGAAGTAATACTGACTACACATTATACAGTTTTGATGGTTCCGTTTCTATATGTTTCAATTATAAGAATATAGACCCCACAGAACTATGTACAGCACTCTATGAACACCAGATAACAGTTGTAGGATTTGGATCTTTTCACGGCGACACTTTTGTAAGGTTGGTTACTGTCAATGCTAATAACACCAAGCAAGACATCCTGAATTTCTTTAAAATAATGGAAGAATTCGTTGAGAAAAACCCAAGCTTAAAAAAGGTAAAAACTGGAGAGTCAACAATGTCGTAAGATATTCGTCAGCCTCACAGCCATACTATTGATTTTCTATTCCTAAGATCGGATCTAAATTTCTTTCCTTTTTATAAGGGTAAAATATTCCTAGTACTAAAATAGATTAGTTAAATGAATGTCTCATTTGGTGGTGCTCAATGAACATATATTAAGATTGAGTTATACACGTTTAACTTCAGAATCCCGCACATATTTTAATAGAATTTGCTCATCTCTGCGTTGAAAATATGCGTCATATCTAATGCTATGCCTGCGTTTTTTGCCATAATTCTAAACAAATTCTCTTTAAAATCTTATATGGCATCCTAAATATAGGATGTAGTGTTAATCATACTTTTAGTCCTTCGAAATCAATATTATTTAAATATTATTAAGAATACAAACTAAACTACTGTCAATATATTCAGATAATATTTTTCTTGATATGGGAAGGTATTTCTAGACATTCAACAAACTTCAATCCTAACATTATTTGGCATAAATAGCCGTTTCACGATAAAATTATCGCTTTTGAGACATACTCCCTGATTTTGTCCGCTATTAGATGAACAAATGACATACAAAAGCGCTTAGATTTTTTATCTTCATCATCTAATTCAAACCAGAGAATATGACTAGAATATCTACAATCATCTTATTAATGCTATTGTTGCCGTTGCTCACATCGGCACAGTCAAGCAAAACCTCAGCAGCCTTAGCATATTTAGCTAAGAATTATGCTGAGATGGGTCTCTTACAGACTGACATTGAAGACCTTGTGATAACAGACATGTACACGACCAAAAAAAGTGGGGTGACGCATATCTATTATACACAAGCACATAATGGCATTCCAATTAACAATGCTATTTTCAATATCAATATTCGTCCTAATAATACTGTGCAACACCACGGTAACAGATTGATCTCCAATGTACACAGCCAGATCGCTGCTACAGAAACAATGTTATCCGCAGAAGATGCGATTAACGTTGTAGCTACAGATCTTGATTATACAGGCGTTGTGGCGACACAGAGACTTACAAGAGATAAAAACAACAGAATGTTGTTTACAGCCAAGGGGCTTGCTAAGGGTAAAATGTATGCGCAACAAAAATATTACAACCTAGGTGAG
Organism: Saprospiraceae bacterium; assembly: GCA_023300835.1. Lineage (GTDB taxonomy): Bacteria > Bacteroidota > Bacteroidia > Chitinophagales > Saprospiraceae > RFSX01. The sequence continues at coordinate 5,659 of JALZVB010000403.1, forward strand.
AACAATATTCGCCTATCATGGGAAATATTTTTGCAAGAAGCAGAAAAAAGTGATAGTTGGTACTTTCATGTAGATGCAGGTAGTGGTGAGGTTATAAACAAACGTCAGAATACGATCTATTGTAAAATGGAATCAGGTTTTCATAACCACAGTAAAGAATGTAATCGTAAACATCCTGTAACGCCAGTACAATCCAAAACTAAAGAAGAAGTAACAACTGCTGTAAGTGGTGATGGCGCTTCATACTTTGTACTTCCTTTGCCAATAGAAAGTCCAATATTTGGAGATTTTCAATTGTTAGTAGATCCTTCTCTCGAATCAGCTTCGCCATTCGGATGGCATGATGATAATGGCGTAGATGGTCCTGAGTATACAATTACTAGGGGAAACAACGTTTGGGCATATGAAGATTCAGCTGCACTGAATTCCTCTCAAGGTAATGAACCAGACGGTGGGACTGACTTGATATTCAACTTTCCATATGATGAAGATCTTGATCCAGTACTTAATGAAAAAGCAGACGTTACAGGTTTATTCTATACCAATAGTATGATGCATGATCTATTGTATCAGATAGGTTTTGATTCAGACGCAGGCGCTTACCAAGTTAACAATTATGGCGGTGGCGGTGCTGGTGATGATCCAGTTCTTGCGGAAGCGCTAGATGGTAGTGGAACAAACAATGCAAATTTTTCACCATCACCAGATGGTTTCCCTGGAACTATGCAGATGTTCAGATGGGATGTGAGTTCTGGACTAGTAAGAACTGTAGCTCCAGCTGGTTCAGAAAGAGAACTTGAAACAGCTTATGCTGGATGGTCTGTAATGCCCTTGACACCTGACATCGACGTTTCTGGTGGTATTGTTGCTGCTCAAGATGCTAGTTTACAAAGCCCAGAATTGGGTTGTGGAGAACTTATAAATGCAGCTGAAGTTGCTGGAAAAATTGCATTTATTTATAGAGGTGCATGTGAATTTGGCCTTAAAGCAAAAAATGCTGAAGACGCAGGAGCAATTGCTGTGATTATATGCAATGTACCAGGTGTAAATGGTGGTGATGGGGACGAGATTATAGGTATGGCCGCTGGTGCCTCTGGTGACTTTGTAACTATTCCTGCAGTATCTATGGCTTTTTCTACTTGTAACCAATTATTGATAGAAAATGATGCATCTCCAATTACATTAGAGATGAAATTATTAGATACTACTGGGCCTACGGAGGTAAGTTCAGGTTTTGACAATGGTGTTATTGCACATGAGTTCGCTCATGGTGTAAGTAACAGATTAGTAGGTGGTCCTAGCACAGGCGGTTGTCTGACTAATGATGAACAACAAGGAGAAGGTATATCTGATTTCTTTGCATTAATATTAACTGTAGAAGAAGGGGACACTGGAACTGATAGAAGAGGAATTGGGAATTTTGTTGATGGTAGTACGCCTGAAGGTAGAGGGATAAGAAGATTCCCTTACTCGACAGACTTTAATGTCAATGCTCAGACTTTTGATGATATCAAAGGAACAACAGCTCCACATCCATTAGGCGAAGTATGGACAAGTGTTACATGGGATATCTACTGGAAATTTGTAGAATTCTATGGTTGGGATGCTGACTGGACTAACGCAGACGCAGGTAACGTAAGAGCCATGACATTGGTAATAGATGGTATGAAAGCTGCTGCTTGTAACCCAGGCTTCATAGAAATGAGAGATGCCATACTAAGTGCAGATGATGGCGCACATACTTGTGAACTGTGGGAAATATTTGCAAGAAGAGGTTTAGGTTTCTTTGCAGAAGGAGGAAGTGCTGATGATAGAAATGATGGAACTGAAGATTTTGAAGTTCTACCTACTTGTATCCTTTCACTTAAAGTAAGAAAAGACATAACGGAACTTATCGATCCGGGAGACACATTAGATGTAACACTGAGAATTGCTAATCATACATTAGAAGATGCTGAAAACCTTGTTGTTACAGATAATATAGAAAACGGATTAACACTTGTTCCTGGTTCATCTAGTATGCCAGCTACAGTAGATGGTAATACAATAAGTTTTGAACTAGGTCAATATGAATCTCTAAGAGAAGACGTTATTACGTATAAATTAATATCTGATGAATCTATTTTTTCTACTACAATGTTTTTTAACAGTGCAGAAACAGATGATGAGCAATTAGAATGGGATATTGACTTTTCAAACGTATTTGATAACCTTTGGGGAATTACAACTATAGATGCTAACACAGGTGACAATTCATACTTTGTATCAGAAGTAGATTTGGATTCTGATCAAAGATTGATTTATAGTAACATTGAAGTATCAGGAGACAGGCCAGTATTGAGAGCTTGGTCTAGAACAAATACAACTACAGGTGAAAATGGTGGCTTTATTGAATTCAGTACTGATGGTATAAGATGGGCTGATGCGACTGACCTCATTTTCAGTGGAGAAACTGATGTTCTTTCTTATAATACATTTGTAATTCCTTCATTAAGTGGATTTTCTGGATTATCAGAACTTGGTGATTTTCAGCCTGTATATCTTGATCTATCAAGCTTAACTGGAGAAACGATTTCTGTAAGGTTCAGATTTGGAACACAAGACATTGATCCAGCTGAAACATTAACATTTGCAAGAGATAGAGGATGGTATATTGATGACTTAGAGTTACTAGATACCAAATCTTATGAAACAGAAGCTTGTATTATGGCTGATAATGCAGAAACTGCATGTACAGGGATATTTGAGACATTGATAAATTCTAGAAACATGGTAGCTACAGAAGATCTTACTATCGAAGGCGTAGAATTGTCATTATATCCTAACCCAGCTGGTGATTATACACAACTGAGAGTATTAGCTGACGAAGCATTTCGTGGAGCTGTAAACATATACAGCTTAGACGGTAGGCAAGTACTTAATAATATCATTGACATACATCAGTCAGAAAATATTATTCCATTGAATACAACTGGATATGCTCCAGGATTCTATATTCTTCAATTAACAAGTGGTGATAAGTTCATTACTAAAAAATTAATTATAGAATAAGATATTATCAGAATATAGGTTTTATTGAGAGAGGTTAACTACATATAGTTAACCTCTCTTTTTTTTTGTTTAAATGCAAATGTTTTATTTACA